>JAUUZV010000010.1 GCA_030592085.1 Clostridia bacterium
TAATTAATTGGGATTTTTATGTTTTTTTCTACCACTGTTTCAAGTTTTGGTAAGATTACTTCTAGTATTCCATTATTATACTTGGCACTAATCTTTTTGCTACTGATTCCCTCAACATTGAAGCTTCTTTCAAACTGGCCGCTTCTTCTTTCAATACGTAAATAACCATTCTTTTTATCTTCATTTTCTTCAACCTTATTTGCAGTAATAGTTAATACATCACTTTTAGTTTCAATTGTAATATCTTCTTTATTAAATCCTGGTAATTCAGCTTCTAAAATATATTCGCTATCAGTCTCTTTAACATTAGTTCTTATTCCATATGTTATTGGTTGATCGTTATCAAGCATATCTCCCATTTCATTTAACCAATTATAAGGATTATTATTCCTCATAACATGATATCTTCTTGGTGTTAATTCAAACATTTTATTTTCTCCTTTAATAATATTTTTATTATCTGACCATTTCTGACCTTAACTATATATTATTCTTATCTTAAAAAGAATTCAATGTCTGATTTCGACTATCTTTGACCATTAGCATGTACTATTGTTGAATTTCACTCTTATGCTCTACTATTCTAATTATTTCGCTAATTTACTCTTTCTTTCGTTTCTTTTACCTTCACTTAACTTATATTCACTTATTTCATTAGGTGTTTCAGGTTTTAAGCGCGGAACTGTTATTGGTTTTTCCTGATGATCCAATGCAACAAAAGTCAGATATGCTTTGTTTGTCTTAATTCTAATACCAGTTTCTAGATTTTCTGCATATACATCAACCTTTATATCCATTGATGTATTTCCTGCATAAGTTAATTTAGCATACAAAATTACCATTTCCCCCACATTAACAGGTTCTCTAAATTCTACTCGTTCAATAGCTACTGTTGCAACTTTTGAATTTGCATGTTTTGATGCTGCTAACGCTCCTGCAATATCAATCCAATGTAGCATTCGCCCTCCAAGCAGATTGTTTAATAAGTTAGTGTCATTTGGTAAAACAAGTTGTGTCATCTCAATTTTTGATTGTGATGGTGTTTTTTTACTTCGTATCTTCATAATTAATCACCTTTAATTTTTTTATTTTTCATGGAAATATTATACCAGTAAAACATTAGAATATATAAATATTTGTTTACAATTTGTTAACAATTTACTAACAATTTGTCCATATCTTAATATTATACTAATAATATAACAACCCCCAAATAAAATGATTCACTATACCCCATAAAGAAACAAGACTGCCCCACAGTCTTGTTTTTCTATTTAAGTAATAAAATAGCTTTTGTCATTTCACTAATTGTCCGCGCTTGAAAAATCTCATTTTTTGCTTTTGTAGCATTTCTCTCTCCTTTAATATACCAAGATGCATGTTTTCGCATTTCTAGAGTAGCTCTTATTTCTCCTTTATGCTCAACCATTAATTTATAATGATCAATAATCATTTGGATTTTCTCTTCAATAGTTGGTTTTTTACTATTACCTAATAATTGTGAAAATATCCATGGGTTCCCTTGGCAGGCTCGTCCAATCATTATTCCATCACATTTGCTTTCAGCAATTCTCTTATCCATATCCTCTTTTGATGTTATATCTCCATTTCCAATAACTGGTATAGATAATTGTTTTTTTACTTCCTTTATATATGACCAGTCAGCTTGTCCTTGATAAAACTCACTTCTTGTTCTCCCGTGAATAGCAATAGCATTTACTCCATTACTTTCTAATAATTTTGAAAATTCTAAAACATTAACTGACTGTTTGTCAAACCCTAAACGTATTTTTGCTGTAACTGGTATAGTTGATGCATTAACACATGCTTTAATAATCTTTCCAGCTAACTCTGGCGTTTTCATTAATGCACTACCCTCTTTGTTTTTAATAACCTTTGGCACTGGACAACCCATATTTATATCAATTAAATCAACATTTAATGTATTAAGGTAAGTAACTGCATGTGCCATAATGTCAGGGTCACTTCCAAAAATCTGCACTCCTAAATATGGTTCTTGCTCTCCTCTTATTAGTAATTCTTTTGTTTTTTTATCATTATAGTATAATCCTTTAGCACTAATCATTTCTGTATATGCAAAAGAACAACCCTGTAAATAACACAGAGTTCTAAATGATACATCTGTAACACCTGCCATTGGAGCTAAAAGAATATTCCCGTTAATATGCAAGTTTCCTATTTTCATAATCCATCCTTTTTGGTACCCCGGACAGGAGTCAAACCTGCGTTTATGGAACCGGAATCCATCGTCTTATTCACTGGACTACCGGGGCATGACTCTATCATAATAGCAAAAAGCACCTATGAAAACAATTGTAAATTAATTGTTAACAAAAAGGACATGATGGGTGGAGCCATAGCCATTTCCATCATGTCCTATTTAATTGCTTCTATTTGTTATGATAGTACAGTTCATATATCGCCAATTTTTTGGATACTTCTTGCACTAGGTATTATCATAAATAAGTTGAATCAAAGGCCTACTTAATTATTCACTAATTGTAATGATTTTACTTTGGTCTTGGTAAATCACCTTATTAGAGTTAAGTAGCTTCACATAAGTACCCATGGCTTCATATTGCCCTAGATTAATGACTCTTGCATAGTAAGTAATCTCATGTTGGTGTTCAATAAAATATTTACTAATAGTTGCTTTTGCAACTTGCTCACTTGCTCTCACATATGAATAATCAAAGTCATTGCCAAGATACTGATAAGGTTTTTCAATGGCACGTAAACCAGAAGGTAAAATATCAGTTATTTCATAGATTGTATCAACAAAATTCTTACCCTTATCAATGGATATAACAACTTTAATAATATCTCCCATTTTAAAAGTAGTCCTTGGTTGATTAGTAGTTGCATCAAAATATGTTTTAGTAACAGTAACAACGTCTTCTCTATTAATAACAGAAATATCTCTTTTATCCTCATACGATACTAATAAACCAACATCACCACTAACTCTAGAAATACTAAATTGTGAAAGCATTGTGGCAGGTATTTCAAGTTTATACATTTTACCATGATCAAAGTTCACTTCGTGGCTATTGCCTTGGTATTCATAAGTAAATGAAATGTCTTTTTCTTTTTTTCCTTCAAGTTGTAATTGGAGAAACTTAACTAAATAATTTTCAACAACATACTCATCTTGATAATTCTCAGTCACATATTTATATAAGTCAGGTGCTTCAAATTTATTTAATAATTTTGCTAAGTAAGCAGCTTTTGTAGTTAAGTAAATTGCATAATCTTCATTTTTCTCATTAACAAATGCATATGGATCTACAAATACAATTTCGCTATAAATTTTGTTTATATATATATCGTTTGCCATGAAAGTATCTCCTACTTCATAATAAGCTAAGGCTAAATAAATCCATTGCTCTGTTGTTAAATTTTCTATTTGAGCCATTCTCTGTAGTTCTAATAGTATGGGTTGATTAAATTGAGCTAGCCCATAAAGAACATAAACATCTGAACCATGTTCTGTTAATTGTTGATATAAATAACCAAGCAATAAGTTTTCATCAATGTCATCTCGCACAAAAGATAAATTGTCTACTGTTACTTTTATGTCACTTTGAGCATAAGGTAGAATCGAAAGTCCTCCATTAGCTTGTTGATATTTACTATAGTCAACTATGTTTTTCTGAAAATCAAAGTCAGGTTCATTTAAGTAATCATATAAGATAGCTGTCGCTTTATCTCTTGATAATAATAATTCAAGTCTTTCATTACTATAGTATGCAAGATTAAATAATTTTGAAGCATATGTTAAATATTCTTGATCTGCAAAAACAAGTGTTGTATTTCCATAGCTACCACCATTAATTAACATATTAGGTGATACTGTGTATTCATTTGTCACTTGAATCTTATTATATGAGTCAGTTACTATAATTTTACTTTCTAACCCATCTGAATACTCATCAGTATACGCTTCAATAATAATTGAATCACTACCATAGATAAATTGTGGTAATTCTAAGTTCACTCGCTCATAAGCTTTTCCAGTTACTGTAACTTTATTTGTAGGCTGGCTCTTTAGATAAGCTACATATGTAATATCATCAAACATTGATAAACTATCGCCATAACCTGTTACACCAACATACGCTATGTCATTTACTAGGAACAACTCACTAGTAACTACGTTTATAAAGAATGGTAGTGTTGTATCAATGTTTATATAGTCTCCTCCTGCATAGAATTCATTATTTATTGCATTAGAGAAAAGTCTCCATTTAGTAATATTATCTGGCATTTTAAAACTAGTAACACCAACACCATTATTATCTGTTTGAATAGTCATGAAAGCTGCTGTATCTTTAAACTCACTTCGTATGTTTACTGATTGACTATCTCCACCCATTTCATAACTTGGTTCTGCAATAGGAGCAAGTGATTTATTCACAAAACTATCATCCATACCCATTCCTTCTTCAACTAACATGCCACCTCTTGGATAATAATAATAATCATAAAAAGCATTCATACCATCACGATGAGTTCCATAACTATAGCTAATTCCAGACCCAACACTTTGATATAAGTCAGATAAAAAGTCCACAGTCATTCCACTAAGTTCTAATAACGCTTCATCAACTGCAGATACCAGTACTTTTGCAGAAATAGGATTTCCTAAGTTATCAGTTACTTTTACAGTGATAATTGCATTTTCACCTGGTCTATAATCTTGTTTATCTGTAATAATTTCCACATTTAATTGCCTGTCTTCTTTATTAAAAGTCACTTGTTGTTGATAACTCATAACAAAATGATCATCAGTAAATGCAACTACCTGTATTGTAGCATTTGGAAGATAATCTTCAATAAATGTAAAAGTTGCTTCATATGAATCAGTAACAATTGTTTGTTTGATTCCATTTTGAGCAATGATGAATAAATATTGGTTAGCTTGTACTGGATCTTCTCCATATGTGAATGTAGCAGTTACTGTATCATTCACACTATATTCTTTTTTATCCAATGTTAGTTGATAATATTGATTATAATATCTCTCATAATCATAAGCTTCTCTAACATAAACTCGTTTACTTATTTCTCTACCTTTTTTATCATTAACTTCTAGTTCAATGGTAAACCATGTTCTGTTTTCATCAATAAAAGCAAATTCATTACTATATTCTCCATTGCTATCTGTTTGTAAAGTTGTGCTTTCTACTAAAGTCTTAACAACTTCATAAGAATACTGTGTTACAGTTTCTTTGTTAATAAAGTCATAATATGAACCTGTTTCTCTTTTCACTAGAGTATGTTTATATAATTTAGCTTGAACTAATGCATTAGTATAAGGCCCCACATCAATCATTTTCCCCGTTTCTATATCTGGAATAAAATGATGTGCTTCACCTTCTAAAATAATCTTATTGTCAATAATATCCGTTTCATATGTGTAATCAATATCATTTAGATAAACTGACACATATTCATTGGCAACTAGTTCACCTTGTTCTGGTAATTTAGTTCGCACTCCCACATAAACATGCCTTACTCCCTGTTGTCCATTAATATATGAAGGTGTATATGTAAATGTAACATTGCCATCATTGTCACTTTTTGCTGTTTTTTCAATATAATTACCTTCGTAATTAATAAAATATGTAACATCTAAACCAGATACTGGCGTACCTTCAAAGAAAGATGTATTAACATTAAAAGTAATTGGTTCTCCAGCAAATACAGCTTGTTTATCAGGTGTTATTGAAATTTGCATAGATGGCTTCACATATTCTTCCACATTAAAGTAGTGATTAGCAATTTGTTCACCTTGATACTTTACTGTAATTGTATAATAACCCTCTGATAAAGCTGGCAAAGTAAGTGCATCTTCATAAAACCCATTAATCAAAGTAGTTTCCATTGTAATAAGTGGGCTTTCTTGTAACAT
Source organism: Clostridia bacterium (assembly GCA_030592085.1). Classification (GTDB taxonomy): domain Bacteria; phylum Bacillota; class Clostridia; order DUPQ01; family DUPQ01; genus JAFGUQ01. Next base: position 5,936 of record JAUUZV010000010.1, read on the forward strand.
ATATGGTGGAATAAAGTAATCATATGATCTAGCAAAATCAAAATAGTAATAAAAATAACCACGGTTAATTTCTATAGTTACCTTATCATCGTCAATTACTCCGCTTCTTTTAGCAACAAATCCAAAGAAATGAACATCATCATCTGGTTGATATAAGTTTCTATCTGTAGTTAATACGTTCCAGTAATTATCATATGACTGGTAGTAATATGGGTTTTTAAAAACAACTGTCTCATTTTGGTTATCACTAATAAATAACACATTATCAACTAACTGGTCATTTTGAATAATTGCTAATCCATCAGCATCAGTATTAATTCCATTTACAACTGCACTTGCTACATTACCAGTTTGCGTATTATTAACCCATACGTAAGTTTTTTCTTCATCATCAAAAACATATGTTGCCAAGTCTGTAACTTGTATAAAAACAAATGTCTCTCCGTGTTCCCACGTCATTTGTACTAAATACATTCCACTTTCTAGTTTTTCTGGTATATCAAGGAAATATTGTCCATTTTCATAAGAGAAAGTAATTGTATTATTAAATGAAGTAACTCTCTTTAATGAAGTAGTATCAATAACATGACTTTCAGAATTATATGCAGACCAGTAAGGCCTTTCCATTACTTCTTTTACATATTCAACTAATTCATTTCCGTCATCAAATGAATAAATTTGCGTAAATAAATCAACTTTTTGATTGTTCTCAGGAAGACTTAAGTAATATGGAATTGATAATTCTTGAGTTGTAGAATACTCATACATTAACATGTTAAAATTAACATATCCTTTATAATCATAATCTTTTATTTCATTTTCTTTAGCCATAGTTTCAAAAGAAAAGACTAATTGTTCATTTAGTAATTGTCCATCTTTACTAGATATTTTACTTCCATCAAGTGTTACTGTATAAACAGTTTGATATTCTAGATTGTTTTTTGGAACAAATACATATGCATTGTCATGTTTTTCAAAAGAACCATTAATATCTGGTGAAATAGAAAATGATTGTTCAAATCCATCAATATTATTACTTGAAAAATATATTTCAATTCCTGTATTAACTGGTACATTTGTTGATTGTGTATTTGGAAGGTATCCATAGATAGTAAGTAGTGATGTTGTTTGATATGCAAAAGTTGCCATGGTCATATCTTCTTGCATTATTCCAAGCACATATACCTTGTCGTAATTTAATGGTCTCTCTAAGGAGACTTCATATTTTTTAGAATTTGTTTCACTAATTGTAAAATCAGTAACATCTTGAATGAAGAATTGCTTGTTGATTTTTTCAATTGTAGTATCTTCTAAAGTTTCTATAATAAATGATGTTGTTATTGCCATTCCATCTTCTGTTAACTGATCTGGAATGATTGAATAACCCTCTCTAAAATCGTCTGCTTTTACTTGATCGCTTCCTTGGTTAATCAGTAAAGCTACAACGGTTACTGATACAATCAGCACCAAAGCTATAACTATTAAATATCCTCTTTTTTTCATTATTAGTTCCTCCTATAAAAGGTCTATAACTATCAGACGATTAAATTCCCTAAAATGTTCCAAAAAAAATCCCCACAGTGTGGGGATAATTATTATTTATATAATGGACCAAAATTATCACATGCTCTATAATCTGCTCCTTCAAGATTACTAGTACCAAATGCATTCCATGAACTTGGTCTAAATATTCTCTCACTAGCTACATTATGCATACTTACTGGGATTCTAAGCATTGAAGCTAATGTAATGAATTGATCTCCAATATGTCCATAACTTAATACTCCATGATTTGCTCCCCAATTAGCCATAACAGAATAAACATCACTAAATGCACCTTCACCTGTTAATGTAGGTGCAAACCAAGTAGTTGGCCAAGTAGGATTTGTTCGTTGATTTAATTTTTCATGAACATCTTTAGGTAATTCAACAGTATATCCTTCTGCAATCTGTAACACTGGTCCTAATCCATCAACAATATTAACTCTAGTCATAGTAACTGGCATTTTTCCAACTGTTAAGAATGTTGACGAAAACCCGCCACCTCTAAAATATTCTAAACTTGCAGGTCCCCAAGTAGTTTCATCAAGGCATTTTTGCTTTTCCTCTTCAGTTATATTATAAAAAGGTTTCATGGCAGCTTTCCCATCAATTTGTTGTTGTCCAGTTCCATCAAGTGCTGCAGCTCCCGAATTTATTAAATGAATTATTCCATCTTTAGCTAATCCTGTTAGTTGTTTTCCAGTTACCCTTTTAACAGCGTCTGCACTCCAATAAGTTCTTACATCAGCAAAAATCTGTGCTGTTCCAGTTAATAAGTGACCAAACAACATAGCTACACCATTTAGTCCATCATTTTCTGTAGCAACAATATATGGTTGACGAAGTCCGTTCCAATCAAATGATGAATTTAAAATAGCTTCTAAAAAATCTCCATTTGGCATAAAGTCTGTCCACATACGTTGTCCTTGAAATCCTGACATAATAGCATTTCTACCCAACGCTTCTTCACCAAATCCGATATCTTTAAGTTTTTCATTACCTACCATAATGTCTCTAGCAATAAGTGCCATTTTTACACTGGTTTCCCAATCACTATCCTTTTGTTCCCTTGTTCTTTGTGTTTCTATAGGGTTTATATCTTGTCCTTCAACACAATTTTTCTTTGTCCAAGCTAACGCTTTATCAAATTCTTCTTTATCATAAATATTTTCTTGCATCCTTCTAATAAATTCAGACATATCTACATATTCATTTCTTATACCTAAATACTTTTGGAAAAAGTTTTCATCAGCTATTGAACCTGCAATTCCCATGGAAACAGAACCAAATGATACATAAGATTTCCCCTTCATATATGCTAAAGCTAATCCTGATTTAACAAATGCTAATATTTTTTCAACTACATCCTCTGGTATTGAAGTATCCTCCATATCTTGAACATCCCTACCATATATTCCAAATGCTGGTAATCCTTTTTGAGAATGAGCTGCAAGAACCGCTGCTAAATATACAGCACCTGGTCTCTCTGTACCGTTAAAACCCCAAATCGCTTTTGGTAAGTGTGGATCCATATCCATGGTTTCAGATCCATAACACCAACTTGGTGTAACTGTTAATGTAAGCCCAACGCCTTCTTTTCTAAACTTTTCAGCACATTCAGCAGCTTCTGTTACTCCACCTATACATTTATCTGCAATAATGCATTCAACTGGTTGCCCATTTGGATATTTTAAATTTTCAAAAATTAATTTTGCAGCTGATTTAGCCATATTCATTGTAATTGGTTCAATAGATTCTCTAACACCTTTTCTCCTGCCATCAACAGTTGGTCTAATCCCAACTTTTGGTAATGTTCCACGTAAACGTTCTTTTCCTATCATAATGAACCTCCTAGTTCTTATTATCAAACTTATTTTATCAGAAAAAAGTGTAAAAAAAAACTACCAATTAGGTAGTTTCTTCTTTATTATCTTGTTTAGAATTCATAGAATCCATCATAATATGCTATCTGATATTCCTCACTTGACTCGATTTCATTTAACACTTTAGTTAATTCACCATATGCAATATTATATTTTACTACATCTTTTAAATCTTCATATGTTGTTCTCTCTGTCAATTCAACAATATGATAACCAATATATGTTTCAATTTGTCCCACATCACCTAGTTCTGCTGCAAAAGCCCATTCAGCAAATTCAGTTAAATCAGTTTCATCTTTTCTAAATTGATAAATACCTTCATTCTCTGCAACTCCTGGATCTTCAGAATAAGCAAGGGCCACTTCCATGAAATCATCTCCTGCTATAATCTTAGCATATGCTTCATCAATTTTTGCTTTAGCAGCAAGTTGTTGCTCTTCTGTATAATCAGCACCTGTTATAGCATCAAAATTAGCAACAAGTATATGTCTAACAGTTACTGCATCTAAGTCTTCTTTAAATGTATCATAATATTCATTCATCTGATCTTCAGTAACAGATGTTTCCAATTTGCTTATTTGATCTTCTTGATATTTATTTGCAATCCATGACATTTCATATGCTTTTATTAATGTCTTATATGAACATCCATATAGCTGCACAGAAACTTCATCATTTTTCAATTCATTTTCTGTAGCATAATTTTCAAAATCTTCTTTGAATTGATTTACTGACTCTTCTAATTCCAAGGTATCATATCTAAAATCAGGATCATCACCATTAGCTAAATCATTTAACACATAAGTTTCTAAAATAATAGCCAAAGCTCTCTGAGCTGCTGATTGTGAATAGGTTATTCCATTGGCATACTCTGCCATCAAAAATGTTAAATCATCAACTTCAGGGGCAATATAATCTCTGTATTCTAAAATAATATCTGCCTGCTGTTTATAATAATAAATAAATTCATCTTGCGTGATTTTCTCATTACCTATTGAAACTGCTTTTGTAGGAATTGCTAAAAACACAACTAATGCTATTACACAGATTGCAAGGATACCACCAAGAGTCATAAGAGCATATTTTATTATGGTTTCTTCTTTTCCCTTAATTGGTTTTTCTGTTTCTACCTCGGCTACAACCGCATCTTCTTTTTCTTTTATATTTGACATATGTACTCCTTTTTTCACGTACTCCCATTAGAGCCTATTATACCCGTTTTACTATTGTATTTCAAACTCATTCATCATTTCAAGTATTTTTTTTGTAAGTTTCATAAGCTTGTCACCTTTTTTCTTAGTATATATTGTAATTACTAATTTATGGTCTGCTTTAAAGACAACTTTTTCATCTAATTTATCTGCTAATTCTGTTATAAGTTGTAAATTTGGAAGTGCTCCTTTTTCATAATATAACTCTAATCCAAATTTCTTTTCTGTAACATTACTAAAATTATTATTTTGTGCATAGTGTTTAATTAAAGCAATGTCCAATAAATTTTCACAAGCAAAAGGTAAATCGCCAAATCTATCGATTAATTCATCAATTAACTCACTTTTCTGCTTTTCACTAGAAATGATTGCCATTCTCTTATAAATATCCATTCGCTGAATATCATTTGTTATATATGTATCACTAATATATGCATCTACAAAAATATCAACACTAGCTTCTTCTTTTTGTATAACATCCACAGTTTTACCGCTTAATTCATCCACGGCTTTATTTAATAATCTAATATACATGTCATATCCAACTTTTTCAAAATGACCATGCTGATTAGCTCCTAAAAGATTACCAGCTCCTCTTATTTCTAGATCTCTCATAGCTATTTTAAATCCACTACCAAACTCTGTGAATTCTTTTATTGCTTCTAATCGTTTTGTAGCTTCTTCTGTAATTACCTTACCTTTTTGATATGTAATATATGCATAAGCTACTTTATCAGATCGTCCAACACGTCCTCTTATCTGATATAACTGAGACAACCCCATACGATTAGCATCTTCTACAATAATTGTATTTACATTTGGCATGTCTAAACCTGATTCAATTATAGTTGTACATAAAAGTACATCAAACTTTTTATTAATAAAATCAAGCATTACATGTTCAAGCTTTTTTTCTTCTAATTGACCGTGGGCAATTCCAATGGAAATATCATCTCCTAATATCCTTTTAAGTTTTGAATATTTTAAATCCATATCTTTCACTCTATTATATAAGTAAAAAACTTGTCCATTTCTAGCAACTTCCCTATCAATGGCATCACGCATTACATCATAGTCATATTCCATAACATAAGTTTGTATAGGAAAACGATGTCCAGGAGGATCTTCAAGCACTGAAATATCTCTAATTCCACTTAGTGACATATTCAATGTTCTAGGAATTGGTGTTGCTGTTAATGTTAATACATCAACCATGGCTTTATAATTTTTTATAGTCTCTTTATGTTCCACTCCAAAACGTTGTTCTTCATCTATTACTAATAACCCTAAATCTTTAAATTTCACATCTTTTTGAATAAGACGATGAGTACCAACCACCAGATCTACGGAACCTGCTTTTAATAATTCAATTGTTTTTGCTTGTTGTTTTCTTGTTCTGAACCTACAAAGTAAAGCAACTTTAACAGGAAAGTCTTTTAACCTCTCTATAAAATTCCTATAATGCTGATAAGCCAAAACAGTGGTAGGTACTAAAAAGGCCACTTGTTTTCCATCCATAATAGCTTTAAATGCAGCTCTTAGAGCTACTTCGGTTTTACCATAACCCACATCACCACAAAGAAGTCTATCCATAACAATCTTTGACTGCATATCATTTTTAATTTCATCAATACATCGTAATTGATCATTTGTTTCTTCATATGGAAATTGTTCTTCAAAGGATAGTTGCCACATATTGTCTTCAGAAAACTCATACCCTGTTAATTCAGCGCGTTTAGCATATAGTGCTATTAATTGCTTAGCTATATCTTTTACGTTAGCTTTTACTTTCTTTTTGGTATTTTCCCATTCTACTCCACCAAGTTTTGACAGTCGTGGTTTTTTTCCATCTGAACCAATAAATTTTTGAATCAATTCCATCTTAGATACAGGTATATATACAGAATCTTCATTCCGATAAAGAATATGAAGATAATCTTTTGTAATTCCACCTACCTCTATCTTCTTTAAACCTCTGTACTGTCCAATTCCATGAACATCATGAACCACAAAATCCAATAACTTTAAAGTAGCAAACAAATCAAGGTCTTTCCCTCTTTTTCGTTTGCTTGTGTCTTTAGCAGATTTTCTAAATAACTTACCACTACCTACTACGCATAGTTTTGCATCAAGGAATTCAAATCCTTCAAATATTCCTTTATCAACAATGGTAATGTCTTCTAAGTCCTCTTTGTCTTCAAGTGTTTCAACATGCTCTGGGTATAATTGATGCTCGCTAAAATAGTCCATTAATAATTGACCACTTTTTTTAGTTGGCGTAAATATAACAACTTTACGATTGTGTAATCGCCACTTAGTAATATCTTCTAATAAAAGAGATAATCTGCCTTTGTAAGCCATATTCTCTCTTGTTAAAAAATTAAATTCTATATCAGGTGTGTGTTGTTCATCATATCCTAAAACATCAGGTATTAGTATAGCTAATTCTTTTTTTACCATAGCTCCATAAAAATCAATAATCATATCCATGGCTTCTGGAAGTATTTTGTTTAATGTTAGAAGTTTTTCACAAGATAATCCATATTCCATTAAAACATTTTCCATTTTAGTCATAGCTTTTTGATCATTGTCTAAAATTATTACAGCATCTTCATCCATATAGTCAAAAGGTGTTTCTCGGTTAGGTAGTAATGAAAAATATTTATCAATTGGCAAATGATATGTGCCAGTTAGAAGTTTTTCACGATCGCCTTCTAATTCTTCTGATAATCCATCTCCTTTTAAGAAAGTATCAACTATATAATTAATATCTTTATTGGTCACAACTTGTTCATGGCAAGGTAAAATAGTAATATTTTCAATCGTTTCTATTGAACGTTGACTATCAACATTAAAGTACCTAATTAAATCAACTTCATCGTCAAAAAACTCAATTCTAATTGGATTACTTTCACCAGGAGAAAATACATCAATTATATCTCCCCTCATGGAAAACTGACCAGAGGCTTCTACTAAGTCACACTTCTCATATCCAATTTGTAGCATTTTTTCAACTAAGTGACTCATATTTAATTGTTGTCTGCTTTTTATATTAATTACTGATTTTATGAATTTTGCTGATGGAGTAACTTTCATACATAATGCATCAATTGAAGCTACAACAATTTTATAGTCATTATTTTTTAATCTAAATAAAGCTTTTACTCTTGATAATTCATCTTGATGACTTTTTGCTTCAATATCATGTAAAACTAGTTCTCTTGCTGGAATATAAATAACTTGGTCATTTAAAAATACTTGTAATTGTTCGTAAATTTTCTTTGCATTTACTCTAGAAGAAGTAATAATTACCATTCGTCTATTTGTTTGTTGATGTAAACTATAGATGAAAAAAGGTTTGGAGCAATCTACCAATCCTTTAATTCCTATGGGATATTGTTTTTTATTTAAACAAGTTAGCACACCATCAAACTGAGGGATGCTTGCAATCTGTTTACTTAATATATTCATTGATGATACCTATTCATGGCATAGTTTATACCTTGTTCCATAATATCTATTACAGCGTCTGCCCCATCTTGAATAGCAGTGAATGCCATTGTTTTTTCTTCTTTTGAAAATCTAGATAAAACATGACCTTTGGCATCTTTATGTACTTTTTCACCAATACCAATTCTGATTCTAATAAATTCTTCTGACTGTAATTGATAAATAATAGACTTCATACCATTATGAGTTCCACTACCACCTTTTTTTCTAATGCGGATTTTTCCTAATGGAATATCCATATCATCATAAATTACAATAAGTTGATTTATTGAAATATCAAAGTAATTTAACAGTTCATTTATCGATTGACCTGATAAATTCATGTATGTTTGAGGCTTGGCTAAAATCACTGAATTGTTGCCAATGGTACCTTCACCAATTAACGCCTTGCCTTTCAGCTTTTTTATCTTAATATGATGTTTTTCTGACAGATACTCAACAACCATAAAACCCATGTTATGTCTAGTTCGACGGTATCTGAATCCTGGATTTCCCAATCCTACTATAACGTATTTTTCCATGTATCACCTTTTGGACATTAATAAGGGCCACATGTTGCCATGTAGCCCCTTAAGTATATCACCTTTTACTTATTTATTTAATACTTTTTTTAGTTCTTTTAATCGGTTACCAACGTCAAACATTTCACTTAACGAAATATCATAATTTAATCTATCAATTACTTCTGAAATCATATATGACATATCAACTTCAACAAACCAAGGTTTATTTCTAATTTCATCATCTACATAAGAAAGATTAGAACAATAAATACGTTTTATAATTCCATTTTCATAGGCTTCATCAAATTTCTCTGTTCCTTCAGTGAAAAATGCAAATGATACTGTACAATAAACATTATTAGCTAAGCGATTTTTAGCTTGTATTGCAATGTCCAATACAGATTCTCCCGAAGATAACATATCATCAACAATAACAACATCTTTACCTTCTAACGAGCCACCTAAATATGAATGCTCAACAATTGGGTTTTTCCCATTTACTATTTTTGAATAGTCTCTTCTCTTATAAAACAAACCTACATCTACACCAATTGCTTCTGCATAATAAATTGCTCTATCCATGGCACCTGTATCAGGAGAAACAATCATCACATTACTATTATCTTCTAGAGGATTATCTCCTAATAAAATTGCTCTAAGCATATCAAATGTAGGATACATGTTTTCAAAGCCATTTAACGGTATAGCGTTTTCTACTCTTGGATCATGGGCATCTACTGTAATTATATTATGAACACCTAATCTGACTAATTCTTGTAAAGCTACAGCACAGTCTAGCGATTCTCTTCCTTTTCGTTTGTGCTGTCGTCCTGAATATAACAAGGGCATAATTACATTAATACGCCTCGCATTACCACCTATTGCTGAAATTGTTCTTTTTATACTTTGAAAATGTTCATCTGGACCCATTCTGTTTTCATACCCAAACATATCATAGGTACAACCATAATTACCCACATCTGCTAATATGTAAATATCTTTTCCTCTAACCGTTTCTCTTAGTACAACTTTTCCTTCTCCGTTTGCGAATCTGACCTCTTCTACATCAACTATGTATGTTCTCTTCTCTCCTCGCCTCATTGCCACTAAATCATCACTAACCAGTTGCCCAAATTCTTTGCTTCCGTTTAGCAGAATAATACCCAAGTCTCCCACTGCTACTCGTTTACTAAACATTTAGATTCTCCCCCCTATGTTATACTTATATTATACCAAAAAAAAACTTATCTTTTGGGATAAGTTTAACTTTTTTTATCAAATAGTGAACTAACTGATGTATCGTTGTAGATATTTTCAATTGCCTTTTTGAAAATATCATCAACTGATAAAATTTCAATTTTATCTATCATCTTTTCTTCTGCCATTTCTATGGTGTCAAGGCAATATAATTTTGAGATAGCTGATTCTTGTATATTAGTTATAGCTTCACCTGATAGCACAGCATGTGTGCAACACGCAATTACTTCTTTAGCTCCTAACTTAATTAATTGGTTTGCAGCATTTGCTAAAGTTCCAGCTGTATCAATTAAATCATCAACTAAGATAGCTTTTCTATCTAATACATGACCAACAATATTTAATATTTCACTTTTATTTCGTTTTGTTCTTCTTTTATCTATAATTGCCAATGGAGCATTAAGTCGTTTTGCTAAGTTTCTTGCTCGCCCAACTGAACCTATATCAGGTGAAACAACTACATACTCATCACTATTAATTATATTTTTTTTAAAATAGTCTGCAAGAATTGGCACTCCTTGTAAATGATCAACTGGTATATCAAAGAATCCTTCAAGTTGTGGTACGTGAAAATCCATTGTTAAAATTCTATTAGCACCCGCTTTGGTTAATATATTAGCTACTAGTTTAGCTGAAATAGGATCTCTAGCTTTTGATTTTCTGTCTTGTCTAGCATAACCAAAGTATGGAATAACTGCGGTTATTCTTCCAGCTGATGCTCTTTTTAATGCATCAATCATTATTAATAATTCCATTAAATGATCGTTAACTGGTGGTGAAGTTGATTGGATAATATAAACATCTGAGCCTCTGACAGAGGTATTAATATCTACCATACATTCTCCATCTGAGAATCGGCCAACTTCTGATGGTGATAGTTCTATTCCTAACTTGTTTGCAATAGATTTCGCTAATTGAACATTTGCGTTTCCTGAAAATATTTTTAATTCTTTTCTTCTACCGTTCATCAATCACTCCTAGCGCCATTAAAGACTTTCATAGTATACAAGTAATACTATTCCTTTTCAATCCTTTTATCTTCCTTTTTTTTCACCCATTCCTTTTTATTAATCTGACGTTCCCTTGCAATGGCTAAATCATAACTTTTTACATCTTGTGTAATAGTAGACCCAGCTGCAATATATGAATCATGTTCAATTACAACGGGTGAAACCATGGTTACATTACACCCTATAAAAGAGCGATCTCCAATTGTAGTTTTATGTTTTTTCTTACCATCATAATTAGCTGTAATTACTCCACACGCAATATTACAAGTTTTACCCACTTCACTATCACCAATATATGTTAAATGTGAAATTTTTGTTTCATCACCAATAATCGATTTTTTTATTTCTACAAAATCACCTATTTTAACATTATTTCCTATTACACTATCAGGCCTAATATATGCAAAAGGTCCCACATTACAATTACTTCCAATTAAGGAATTTACAACTACAGATTTTAAAACTGTAGTTGATTCTTTTATATCACTATTTGTTATTTTACTTTCAGGTCCAATAATGCAATTTTCCCCGATATGGCAAGTTCCTTCTAAATAACAATTTGGATAAATTGTACAACCTTTACCAATTGTAACTTTCTCATCAATATATGAATCTCGTAAGTTAAGAAAGTGAACACCGCTTTTTAAGTGATTACGATTAATCTGTGTCTGTATTTCACCCATTGCATTATAAAAGTCACATTCCTCTTTAATTTGTCGATATGCATAGTTTGGATTACTAATTAATCTTTTAATATCATTCTCATGTAAATAAAATGCATCTTCATTAATAGAAATCTCTTTATCATCATCTAATACATAACCAAGATTTTTTAATTTTTTTATTAAATAATACTTTGGTTTCTCTCCTGCAATTAAACGAACTCTATATTTATCGAAATATGCTATTTTTTTAATAATCATTATAGTTCCTCCACTCTATGTTTTAGTATATATTAAGTAGTTGCTTTCAAAGGTATATAAAGGAAAAAATGAACCAAAAACTACTTTGTGATCAATTTTCTCTTTTTTTAAAAATTCTCTAGCAAATGTCTCATGTTTAATATCGCTACTGTCAAAATATACATTTGGTGATTTTATAAACTTATCTTGTAGTGATGTAATCTCTTGTGATTTAAGATTAAGTAGATATAATTGCAAATCATATGGGTTATTAGCAAGTACTTTTATTGTGGAAATATCAGGTAATTGTTGATTATATAAATAATCAAGTCTTATATCTCCCATTCTATAGGATATAAATAATTTTTTGTTTTCTTCTTTTACCATATGACAAAATTCATTAAATTTACTTCCTAATAAATCATATTTATGTATTGATGGATAAATCCTAATTCCTTCATAAGAAAAATTATCATTAGCTTTTTTAATATCTCGATACAAATTAGGTAATGATACATTCATACTTATAACCATCTTATATTGACTATCTTTTATTTCATTAAATAATTTTACATCCCCTTCAAAAGGGTCATTATAAAAAACACTTGATAAACTAGAAACATAACCTGATTCCACTTTATGTTTTTCATGGACTTTTTTCAAATCATCTATGGTGTTTTTTCGAAGATATCTAAATGGCCATTGGCCTATCATACAATTATAATCAATCATACTCTCACTCCTAGAATTCTTTGTGTGTTCTTATAATAAATCATTTCTTTTTGTTCTTTAGTTAAATTAGCACCTTCAACTTGGCCAATACACTGTAAACAACCAGTTGGTAAGTCTGTTCCAAAAAGAATCCTTTCTGCGCCAAGGTGTTCAACAGCATATGCTAAGTCATCTCCTCTAAAAATTGTTCCACTAAAATCAGTATAGACATTTTTTAAATCGCTAATACATCTGATACCATCATAACTATTCCCTCCTAAATGAGCCATTATTATGATTAGTTCTGGATATCGTAAAGCAAGATTTCTTACATGAATAGCCGATGTTTCATATGGTAACTGACCAATAGCTTTTTTAAATGCATGAGTTAATATTGGTAAATTTTCCTTAATACAAAATTCCGCAATCTTATTTACTCTTGGATCATCTACTAAACATGAAACCCATAATTTAATTGCAGAAAAACCTTCATCTAATCCTTTTTTGATTACTTCTATGCTATTGTCATGAACAGGGTCTGTATAAATAAAACCACCAATTCTGTAATCACTTTTCATAAAATCATAAGTTTTATTGTTATATCTTGTAACATCCTCTTTTGTTGGATAATAAACTTGTAAAGTAGACACAAAAACTTTATCAATAGAAAAAGTGTCTAATACTTTAGTAATGGTCTCACGATTTTCTTTGTCATGTTCATCCCATAAGTGGGCATGCATATCAATAATCATATAAAATCCTTAATTACGCAAAAAAGTCGTAAGTTAATCCTACGACAATTATATCATATTCCCTTAAGTTTATTTGCTATCTGTTTTATCAAGTGTTTTACTTTATGGTGTTTCATCCCCTGGTTCTTCATCATCAGGTTCATTATAATTCTCTAATATGAGCTTTTCAAGAAATTTCCGTGTTTCTGAATTAATTGGATGTGCAATGTCTTTAAATTGTCCATCTGGAGTTTTTCTACTTGGCATTGCGATAAACAGTCCGTTTTGGCTTTCAATCACTTTAATGTCATGAACTGCAAAGCAGTCGTCAATTGTAAGTGAGACAACAGCCTTCATTTTTCCACCTGTTGTGATCTTTCGGATACGCACGTCCGTAATGTTCATGGTTTTCCCCTTCCTAAGATATATAATACAGCCATGTGTGGTTACACATAACGTTATTTCTTATTCAGTTTTTACAATAATTATCACCCGTTACAAGTATTATACACTATTTTACTTTTTTTTAAAACTTTTTGAAACTATTTGCCATCTCATCCCTCTTATATATGTAAAACGTTATATAGGGGGTTAATATAATTATGGATTTATTAAAAACATACTCAAATAACATTGCTTCAGTTAGCTCAACCATGATAAAAGGGTATGTGTTAACAGATACCCAGTTTGTGGTAGACTCAATTGAATTTACAATGTATTTCCAAAGAGAAGTTAGTGGTAATTGGTCCACAATTGCAACTAGATCTGCAACAGTTTATACCACAGATCAACAGACAAAAACTGAATATCTTACAATAACTACAGGATATAACTATCGTATAAGAACTATTCATACTGCTAGGGATAATGAAGATGTTGAATCTAGGACAATAACTTCATCTGTTCTTTCAATGTAATTACCCGCTCCAATTTAGTAATATGGTAAAAACAAACAGCTACCTCACGGTAGCTGTTTAATTAGTGTTTTTATAATTTATAAAACTATTCAAATAGTGACTCAATTACTTTTATTAATTCCCACTCAGTAATAATTCCACTTATACTAAAATAAATATTATCATATATAAAGGTTGCATCATGTGTTTTATATTTTTCATCTTTACTTAGGGCAACAATAATGTTATTAATAGTAATCTCTTTATATGTTACTCTCGTTGAACCCCCTTTTATATTTGTATCTTCATATAAGTATTTCATATTAATACGAATATAATATTGCAATGTGCTTTCAAATAAAATATTAACATTAATTGGACCAACTAGATCTTCTGAATAAGTAATGACTTCTAAATTATAGATATCAGGTACATATGATGGAAAATATAATTTAGTATTCATTCTATCTCTTGCTGTGCTCACATCATAAAACTCAATTAATAAATTATAATCTGTGTTTTCTAACACAGTATAATTATCTTTATTATTTATTTCAAAGTCACTAGACTGGCTCTCTTGAGTATATTTAATATTAAATAATTTAAATTTTAATGCATTAACTTCTGGTGAATCACTAAATAATAAAGCAACAAAAGCAATTGTAACAAAGGCTAGTAAAAATAAGGTGGGTTTAACAACATAATTAAATGCTTTTTTTCTCTTTCTCTTTTTGATCCTCCCCATAATTTCATCAAGTGGAGTAATCTCAAATAAAGGTTGTTGTTGGTAAACAACATTCTTTGCTTGTTCGCTTAATATATCTTGTAAGTTTTTTTCGTTACTCATTATCGTTTCTTTCTAATATTCTTTTTATCTTTTCTAAAGCTCTTTTATTCCTAGTTTTTACAGTATTAACATTTAAATGAAGAGTTTTTGATATTTCATCAAATGTCATTTCACAATAATATTTATAATGTAATATGTATTGATCAACACTGTCTAATTCTAATATTGCGTCATACATACGCTTCTCTGTTTCTCCATTGATATATTTCTTCTCAATTGATAACTCTTCTGACATAAGTTCTTTATCTAAATGACCATTAGGAATTTCTCGTTTATTCTTTACTAAATAATTTACACTTTCTCGCTTAGCAATTTGAAAAATCCACGATTTAAACTTACTATCATCTTTTAATTGTTTTCTATGTTCTAGGGCAGAAATAATTGTTTCCATTATAACATCATCACAAGATATCATATTTTTGACGATACTAAATATAAATTTATATAACTTTTCATAATTAAATTCAAGTTCGTCATTAAATTGGTTTTTAGTCATTTCTCCCCCTACATATCCAAGTAAGAGAATTATACCATAATAAGAAAAGGGAACCAACTATTTAGCTAGTTATAAGTAAAGATACTTTGTAGCTTTCATGAAAAAAGCTTAGAGAATTGTTAGTCCCCTTTTATCTTGTTACATATATAAGAGGGATAAAATGGCAAAAAGTTTCAAAAATTTTTATTTATTTTTAAAAAAGTGAAATAATTATATATATTTTGTCAATATAGAATGGAATTTTTCTATTTACGGCTTTTTATAATTTTTAATCGGGTAAAGTCTTCCCTGTCTTTTTCCTCTAATGAATTCGCAATTATTTTAGTTAATTGATCATAACGAGGTATTAAAATATTTTGTAAGGCATTTGCTCGTTTTTGTGTCCGCTTAATATTTACTGCTAATCTAAAAACAGTATTTTCAACTTGTGCTAGCTGAAAGGTTAACTTTTTAACTTTATCAAATTGAAAACAAGCTTCATCCAAAGCCATATTAGTTCGTGAAAATCCATATTGTGGTGTTAATGGTTGGTCCTCATAGGATACCATGGGGATTTCTACTCCCATTACATGTCTTATTTTTAGCTTTACACTATTATCTTCTTTTATTGCAAAACCAATTTGCTCCACATTTTTAATTCCTAAATGAATATTTGCATTTTGTAACTGAGCATAAGCTTTTTCATAAGTGGTTTTTATTTCTTCTTGTAGTTTTTTAGAATCATCAATTAGTGACATCATTTCTCTTATTAATATATTTCGCTTTTTATCAAGTAAATCATACCCTTGTTTTGAAAGAGCTAATGTATTTTTTGCTTTTATCAGATTTCCTTTTGTTGGAAAGTGATTGATATCCATATTAGATTCCTTTAAATAATAATCGTTCGTCAGAAATAGCTTTATAATATTTATCAATAAGTTTTTGTGAGACTCTATCTAATTCATCAACTGGTAAAAATCCTAATAGTGTCCATCCAAGTGTAAGTGTCTGATCCATATCTCGTTCTTCATCTTCTGATTGTGCTACAAAGTATTGTTCAAATAACTTACCAAAACGCATATAAAGTTGATCAATTTCCGAGAGTTCATCTTCTCCAATAACTGCAGCTAACGCTCTTATTTCTTGTACTTTTGCATATGATGCAAATAATTGATTAGCAACATCAGGATGATCTTCCCTTGTAAAGCCGTCTCCAATTCCATCTTTCATTAATCGTGATAGAGAAGGTAAAATTGTAACAGGAGGATAAACACCTTTTTGAAACAGTTCTCTTCCAAGAACAATTTGCCCTTCTGTAATATAAGCAGTTAAATCAGGGACAGGGTGA
>JAUUZV010000033.1 GCA_030592085.1 Clostridia bacterium
ATTATATGATAAAATAGCCACGAGAGAAGTCCTCCAATTATTGATTTTGTACTTGTTAGAATTTTATTAAATTAATTATATGGGATTTCTCTTTCTATGTATATCCCAAAACCATTTTACACTATCAACTATGGTGACTTATTGAAAAAAAACAGTAAACATAGTATACTAAATCTAGTAAAAGTCCGACATTATTTATATGACATAGAAAATACTAATTGACTAGAATGTAAATAATTTTTACATTCTATTTATAAATTATATACAATAAGAGGGCGTTATGAGAAGTGATGCAATTATACTAGCGGCAGGGTATTCAAGCCGTACAGATGTTAATAAACTAACACTAAATATTAATCAATATTCAATTTTAGCGAGAACAATTGAAACTTTTTATCCATCATGTGAAAAAATAATTGTTGTTGGCGGTCATTACTATGCTGATATAAAAGAAATTGTAAAAAAATACAGTAAAGTACTTTTAGTTAAAAATGAACAATATCATTTAGGAATGTTTAGCTCAGTAAAAAGAGGAGTAGCTGAGGTAAAACATGATTTTTTCATCACTCCAGGAGATTATCCTTTGATTAAATCATCAACTTGTGATTTATTGAAAAAAGGAGATAAAGACATATCAGTACCCATATATAATCAAAGAAAAGGGCATCCTATATTTCTTAAAAAAAAACTTATTCCTCGTTTACTAGAAGAACCTATTACCTCAAATCTAAAACTATTTCGTGACAAACAACAAGTTGCTTATATTGATGTAAAAGATGAAGGTGTTTTAATAGATATAGATACAATGGACGACTACTTAATCATAAAAAAAAGAATAGAGGGAGATGTATAAAAAGTGAAAATAAATAATTATCATAAAGTTAACACTTTAGATGAAGCATATGCACTATTAACTAGCGATAAAAGTTCAAGTATTATTGCAGGTGGAGCATGGTTGAAATTTTCTAAAAAAACAATTGAAAATGCAATTGATTTATCTAATCTTAATTTGGACCAAATTGTTGAAACAAAAGAAGCGTTTGAAATAGGGTGTATGACAACACTAAGACAAGTTGAAGTAAATAAATCATTAATGACTTTTTGTAATGGTGTTATTACTAAAAGTATTAATGAAATAATGGGAGTTCAAATTAGAAATATTGCTACAATTGGTGGAACTGTTTCTGGAAAATATGGTTTTTCTGATTTAATAACACCTTTATTAGTACTAGATACGAAATTGCAGTTTTATAAAAATGGAATAATTACTCTTGAAGAGTTTTTAAATTCAAAAGATTTTAAAAATGATATTTTAGTAAAAATTATTATTAGTAAAAAGATTGGTAAAGCTAAATTTATTTCCATGAAAAAAACAAGTAATGATTTTTCAGTTATTAATACTGCAGTTTTCAAAAACAAAGAAGAATGTAAAATAGCTGTAGGTGCTAGACCTAATGGCGCACTACTTGCAATAAAAGCAATGGAGTTCCTTGATAATAATAAAACTTATTCAGAAGAAGTTATTAACGAATGTGCTAGTATTGCATCAAAAGAAATACCCTTTGGTTCTAATATTAGAGGTTCGAAGGAATACAGAATTGAATTGTGTAGAGTATTAATTAAGCGTGGTTTACAGGAGGTGCTTAAATGAAGGTACAATTAACTATTAATGGATATAAAAAAGAGATTGAAGTTAAACCTGATGAGTATTTATTAGACACTCTACGTAATAGTAATTATTTAAGTGTTAAACGAGGATGTGATTCATCATCATGTGGAGTATGTACTGTGCTTCTAGATGGAAAACCAATCGCTTCTTGTAGTTATTTATCTGTAAAAGCTGAAGGACATGAAATAACAACTGCAGAAGGTATACAAAAAGAAGCTGCTCAAATTTCAGCATATTTTGGTGATGAAGGTGCTGATCAATGTGGTTTTTGTAATCCTGCATTAGCACTAACAATATATGCAATGAAAAGAGAATTAAGTGATCCTACTGATGAAGAAATAAGAGATTACTTGGTTGGTAATTTATGTAGATGTTCAGGATATGTGGGACAACAAAGAGCAATTAGAGCATATTTGGAGGATACATTATGAAAAATGTTAACCGTGGACTTCCATCAATAGATGGAAAAGGTTTAATGATGGGTAAACCTGCTTACACAGATGATTTAGCAGAACCTAATTCTCTAATTATTAAAGTGTTGAGAAGTCCCCATCCTTTTGCTAAAATAAAAAAAATTGACACAAAAATAGCCAGTGAAGTTAATGGTGTGGAATGCGTTCTTACATATAAAGATTTTAGCAGAATTCCAGTTACTAGAGCAGGGCAAGGTTATCCAGAACCTTCACCACATGATAAATTTGTTTTAGATAATTATGTAAGACATATTGGTGATGAAGTAGCGATAGTTGCTGCTGTTGACTTAATAACAGCCCAAAAAGCTATAAAACTTATAGAAGTAGAATATGAAGTGTTAGAACCAATACTTGATTTTGAAGACGCCTATAATAATAAAATAATAATACATGATGAACCTGAAATTCATGAAATGTTTCCAATTGGATTTGAACCTAAAAAAAATATAGCTGCAGCTTATGATATGCATGTTGGAAATGTTGATGAAACACTAAAAAACTGTGATGTAGTTTTAGAGACTTCATTTTATTCTCAAGCACAAGCACATGTAATGATGGAACCTCATACAGCTAATGCTAGGATAGATTGTTATGGACGTTTAGTAATTTACTCTTCAACACAAACACCTTATCATGTAAGACGAATTATTTCACAAGCATTAGATTATCCGTTAAGTAAAATAAGAGTTATAAAACCAAGAGTAGGTGGAGGATTTGGTGGGAAACAATGTATACATGGAGAATTCTTTGTTTCAGCTGTTACCTTAAGAACTGGGAAACCTTCTAAATTAGTTTATACACGAAAAGAAGTTTTTGAATCAAGCTTCTCACGACATCCAATGAGATTTGATGTAAAACTTGGTGCTACAAAAGATGGAATACTTAAAGGTATAGATGTTAATGTTTTGTCTGATACAGGTGCATATGGTGAACATGCATTAACAGTATTTATGGTAGCAGGTGCAAAAGTTCTACCATTATATAATAAAGTTGATTCAGTTAGATTTGGTGGAAAAGTTGTTTACACTAATCATACCCCAGCAGGTGCATTTAGAGGGTACGGAGCTATTCAAGGAAATTATGCATTAGAATCTGCCATAGATATGATGTGTGAAAAATTAGTAATAGATCCAATAACATTTAGAGAAAAAAATATGATTAAAGAGGGAGAAACCTCTCCAATATTTAAAATAATGGGTGAAGGAACTGAAGGCATTGAAATGAGTGTTGAAAGTTGCAAATTAGAATATTGTGTTAAACGAGGACGCGAGCTTATTAACTGGAAAGAAAAATATCCATTTGTAAAAGGTAAAAGCAGTAAGGTAAGAGGAGTGGGTATGGCAATTGCTATGCAAGGGTCTGGTATTCCATATATTGATATGGCTTCAGCAATGATTAAATTAAATGATGATGGTTTCTATAATTTAATAATTGGCGCTACAGATATTGGACAAGGTAGTGATACAATTTTAGCTCAAATAGCTGCTGAAGTATTAGAAACAGATTTAGATAAAATGATTGTATATTCTTCTGATACTGATTTAGCACCATTTGACTGTGGAGCATATGCTTCAAGTACTACATATGTATCTGGTAATGCTGTTGTGAAAGCTGCTAAAAATATGCGTAAAATGCTTATAAAAGAAGGAGCAAGATCATTAGGTGTAAAAGAAGAAGAAATTATATTTGATGGAAAGTTATTTCAAACTGAAGATGAAAAGAAAAGCATCACATTAAGTGATTTATCAAATCATCTGTTTTATAGTGAAGATCAACAACAACTGGTTGCAACCAATTCATATGTTGGAACTAAATCACCACCTCCGTTTATGGCAGGATATGTTGAAGTTGAGGTTGATACAGAAACTGGAGTAGTCAAAGTTTTAGATTATATAGCTGTTGTTGACTGTGGTACTACAATTAATCCATTACTTGCATTAGGACAGGTTGAAGGTGCACTAGCACAAGGTATTGGTATGACTTTATATGAAGAAGTTTTATACAATCAAAGAGGTGGGTTAATATCAAATAACTTAATGACATATAGAATTCCCACTAGAAAAGAAATTACAAACATGAATGTTGAATTTGCTGATAGTTATGAGGAATCAGGACCATACGGAGCAAAATCAGTTGGAGAAATCGGAATAGATACCCCACCTGCTGCTATTTGTAATGCAATCTATAATGCTGTAGGAGTAAGAATACAATCGCTACCAGTTACAGCTGAAAATGTACTAATGGGAATATTAAAAAACAAGGAGAAGAGAAATGAAAAACAATAAACTAATTATGTTAATTGCAAAAATAATTTTTTATGGAGCAATATGGGGAATTGTTGAAGCAACATTAGGATACCTATTACATTTTGCGCCACCTACAGTTGCTGGGCTTATTATGTTTCCAATTGCTACCTTTATTCTTATAAAAGCATATAAATCAACTGGATCTAGGTCTTCTTTATTATTTATTGGAGTTATAGCTGCGTCAATTAAAGCTGTGGATTTCTTGTTACCGGGAATGATGGTATTTAAAACCATTAATCCCATGATATCTATTATACTTGAGTCCCTTGTAGTATTTGTGGCATTACCAATATTAAGTAGTCAAAAAAATACAAAAAGACTTATTGGAAGCATTGCTACTAGTATCACTTGGAGAGCAGGATTTGTATTATATATGCTGATTCAATATCTAATAACAAAATATGCAACAATTTATATTACCTCTCCAACTTATTCACTTAGTTTTATAATTATTAGTGGACTTATGGGAGGAGTACTATTAATGGGTGTTTTATGGTTTGAAAGATCATTTAAGAAAACTGTGTTTAGTAGAATACAATTTAAACCTGTATATGCAATATTAACACTAACACTTGCATTAGGCATTCAATATTTAATCTAGAAGTAAATGAAAGACGTGAAAAAGTGAAAGACATATTTGATGAATTACTACTTTGTAAAAATGAAGGAATACCTTGTATATTAGTTACAGTAGTAAAAAAAAATGGTGAATGCCCAGCTACAGTCGGCAAAAAAATGATAGTTCGTGAAAATGGCAGTTCATTTGGTACTGTTGGTGGAGGTGCTTTAGAACATTTTGCAATAGAAAAATGTAAAACACTAATTAGTGAACAAAGTAATCTTCTAGAAAAGTATATATTAAATGAAGGTGAAATAATAAAAGGAACAACTACACTACCAATGGCATGTGGTGGAGTGGTAACTTTGTATTATGATTATATAGGCATAAAAGCATATGTTTATATTTTTGGCGCAGGACATGTAGGCCAGGCGTTGGCAAATGTACTTAAAACATTAAACTATTATTTAACAGTGGTAGATAGTCGTAAAGAAATATTTGAAAAATTTAAAAATGCAGATAGAAAAGTACATTCTTCCTTTACTAATTTTATAAAAAAAGAGGGTGTTAAAGAAGGTAGCTATGTTGTGGTTTGTACACCTTCTCATAAAAATGATTTTAATGTAATTAACCAAATAATTGATTTGAACTTAAAACCTAAATATATGGGGATGTTATGTTCACGAGCAAAATTACAAACGTTTTTAAAAGAAATTTCTATGAAGCTAGAAGATTTACCAAACTTTTATTCACCAATAGGATTAGATACAGGAGGAGAATCACCTGAAGAAATTGCAATATCAATAGCTTCTGAAATATTAGCTGTCTATTATGATAAAAATGGACATAAACATATGAAAAATGGTGAGTAATAACTATGGTACATATAATAATAGGTAAAATTAATAGTGGAAAGACAAGTAAGCTTTTAAAAATATATGATCAATTAAAAACAGGAGATGGTTTTGTTTCCATTAAGAATATGAGTGGCGATTTAGTTATTGGATATGATATTATGCAATTATCATCAAAGAAAAAACTTCCTTTTGTTTTACACGTTGAACATGCAACAATTAATTATGAGGTTTGCTGTAAAATTGGGCCATACAACTTTTCAAAAGCAGCAATTAAACATATGGAAAAAACTATTAAACAATTAATAGAAAATAATGTGACACCTATATTTTTAGACGAAATTGGACAACTAGAGTTAGATGGAAAATGTTTTAATGATATTCTAATGGAGATGGTTAATAAAGAGATTGAATTATATATAACAGTTAGAGAAGATTTGGTAAATAAAATTATTAAAAAATATAATATAAAAAGCAGTCATATTATTAGAGAATTTTAAAAAGAAGGAGAAAATATATTTGTTTGATTTAGCTATTATGAATGGCGAATTATATATAGAAGGCAATTATGTTAATAGTAACATTTACATTAGTGATGGTAAAATAAGCAAAATTTCTAAACAGGTACTAAGAAGTAAAGATGAATATAATGCAATAGGGAAAAAGATTTTTCCAGGGTTTATTGACCCTCATGTTCATTTTGAATTAAAAGGTGGTAAATATACATCAAGCGATGATTTTTATTCAGGGTCTGTTAGTGCAGCCTATGGTGGAATAACAACTTTTATTGATTTTTTAGATCCAATTTCTACATCAGCTGAATTAGAGAAAGCTTATTTAAAAAGACGCAAGCTATCTAAAAAAAGTGTAATTGATTATGCTTTTCATGGAACTGTAAAAAACCCTAAAAATCAAGTTGAACAAATTGTTAATGAGCTCAAAAAACTACATTTTTCTTCAGTAAAATTATTTACAACATATTCTGAATCAAATAGAAGAACGTATGATGAAGAAATTATTAAGTTACTTAAATTTTCAAAAGAAAAACAATTTATAGTTCTAGCGCATATCGAAAATAATGATTTAATTAATATGAATAGTAAACAAAAAATATGTGACTTACCAATAGCTAGGAGTTCAAAAGCAGAAACTAGTGAAGCTAAAAAACTTGCACACTATACAAGAAAGTATGACGGCTCTATGTATATGGTTCATGTAAGTAGCGGAAACACAGTAAAAGCATTAAAAGAAGATTTTAGTGATATAATTAATAGTGATTTTTACATAGAAAGTTGTCCTCATTATTTTACTTATAATAATGATATATATAACAAAGAAGATGGAATACTTTATTCAATGGTTCCTCCACTAAGAAGTAAAGAGGAAGTTACACTTTTAAAGGAACTTATTGATAATGTTAATACAATTGGTACTGATCATTGCCCATTTACATCAAAGGAAAAGCAAAAAGAAAAATTGTTAGATATTCCAATGGGAATTGGTGGTGTGGAACATTCATTTAATATTATGTATAGTTTATTCAAAGAGAAAATCATTGATAAAATGACCATAAATCCTGCGAAAATATTTAATCTTTATCCAAGAAAAGGGATATTAAGTGAAGGCTCTGACGCGGATATAGTTATTTACGATCCATTAAAAAATCATACTATTACAAATGATCATTCGCTAAGTGATTATACTGTATATAAGGGTCAAAGCGTAAGTGGCCAAATTGAATCAACAATTGTACGTGGAAATTTCATTGTGAAAAAAGGAATATTTATTGGTGGAACGGGTGAGTATTTAAGAGATAGTAGGTGAAAATGAAAATGAATGCATTAATAAATGTACAAATATATGACTTTAATCAATATAGAGAAAATGTATATATTCTTTTTAATGAAAAAATTATAAAAATTGGTGATATGAAAACATTCAAAGATAAGGGATATAATATAATAAAAGGTAATAATAATTTAGTAATGCCCTCGTTAGTAGTAGGGCATACTCATATTTATTCAACGCTTTCTAGAGGATTAATATTACCTTTTAATCCTACAAACTTTCAAGAAATATTAGATCAACTATGGTGGAAAATTGATAGACACTTAGATATAGATGATATTTATTATAGTGGAATTGTAAGTGGAGTAGATTATATAAAAAATGGTGTAACTACAATTATTGATCACCACGCAAGTGGAATTGCAATAAGAGGCTCATTAGATACTTTAAAACAAGCTATATGTAATGATGTGGGTATGAGAGGGATTTTTTGTTTTGAAACAAGTGATCGTTTTGATATTGAACAATGCATAGAAGAAAATTTAGATTTTATTAAAAATAATCATGGGAGTAATTGTATTGGATTATTTGGAATGCATGCTTCATTATCATTATCAGAAGAAACATTGGAAAAGATTAGTCATTTAATTAATGATATTCCAATTCATATTCATGTGGCAGAAAGTGAACTTGATCAAGAAAACTGTATTAAAAATTATGGCGAGAGAGTAATTAAGAGATTAGATCGTCATAAATTATTAAATGAAAATTCAATACTATCCCATTGTATTCATATTAATGAAAGTGAAGGGAAAATCATTAAAGAAAATGGATGTTATATAGCTTTAAATACTTCTTCAAATATGAATAATAGTGTGGGTTTACCAGACTACTTATTATTTAAAAAACTAGGTATTAAATGTTTAATTGGAAACGATGGTATGTCAAGTGGCATAACTACTGAGTATCAAAATCTTTTATATAGTATGCATCATCAACTTAAATCACCTACAGCATTTGACTTATCTGATTTAATAAAAATTATAAATAATAATTATGATTATGTAAATAAAATGATGGGGATTAAAATTGGAAGAATAGAAAAAGGATATGAAGCTGATATGTTAATGTTTCCATACACTCCACCTACTCCTATTAATAAAGATAATGCTTTTGGTCATTTATTTTATGGTTTGTTTAATAGTTTTAAACCAAAACATGTTTGGTGTAGTGGAAAACAAATTGTAGCTAATTATAAAGTAAGTAGTAATTTAAAAATAAAATATAGTAAAGCTTTAAATGTAGCAACAAAATTATGGGACACAATAAAAAAAGGAGATGTGTGAAATGAAATTACAAACAAAGTTTGATGGATTATTATTAAAGAATCCACTTATGCCTGCGGCTGGACCATTAACAGGTGATTTGGAAAAATTACAATTTATATTAGAACAAGGTGTGGGAGCGGTTGTGACAAAAACAATTTCAACAACAGCTGCAATTGTGCCTAGACCTTGTATATATGGAGATAGAGATTATGTTATGAACTCAGAATTATGGTCAGAGTATACTAAAGAAAAATGGCTTAATGAGTTTCTTCCAGAGTTTTCAAAAAAATGTGATGTTCCGTTAATAATAAGTGTTGGTTATTCAAAAGATGATATGGAAATATTAATTCCACTACTTGATAAATTTGCAGATGCATTTGAAGTATCAACACATTATGTGGGAAGTGACTTATCTGTAATTGCAGAAACTGTTAGAACAATAAGAAGTTTTACCAATAAACCATTTTATATGAAAATTAGTCCACATATTCCTGATCCTGTACTCTTTGCTAAGACCATAAAAGAAGCAGGTGCAACAGGAATTGCCGCTATTAATTCATTAGGTCCTACAATGAAAATAGATATAAGCAATAAAGCTATTATCTATGGAAATGATAAAGGATTTGCATGGACTTCAGGCCCTGTCATTAAAAACTTAGCATTGGCAACAGTTTATTTAATAAAACAAGAGATGCCTGATTTTACTATAATTGGTGTTGGAGGGATTAAAAGTGCAGATGATGTAATTGAGTTTCTATTAGCAGGAGCAGATGGTGTACAAATGTTATCAGCAGCTTTATTAAAAGGAAAAACACTATATTCAAAGATAATAAGTGATTTGCCTAAAGCCTTGGAAAAATATGGATTTAGCAGCATTGAAGAAGTGAAAAATTCAGTCCTTACAATAAAAACAAGTTATACTCCAAAATTACCAAAATTATATGAGGATAAATGTACAGAATGTATGCTTTGTGAAAAGATATGTCCATATTTTGCTATTGAGTTTATAGATAAAATTACTTTTGATAAAGATAAATGCTTCGGGTGTGATTTGTGTATTTCTAAATGTCCAGTGGGAGCAATTTATTAAGGAAGGAGAAATTGTGTCTAATATTAGTAAAGCTATAAAAAAGGTTGATAGTGAAGAAAAAATGTCTGGAAAAGCTAAATATATTAATGATATATCATATGATGATATGCTTTTTGCAATGACTCTTAGAGCTAGTGAGTCAAAAGGCGAAATAGTTAATATTGAATATCCTAAAATACCTAAAGGTTATACAATTGTTGATCATAATGATATTCAAGGTAAAAACTTTGTAAAAATAATATTTGAAGATATGCCTATTTTTGCTGAAAAGGAAATCAAGTATTATGGTGAACCCATATTACTTGTTGTAGGTGAGAATAGAGCTATTATACAAGATATTATTAATAACATACATGTCACATATAAAGTGAAAACTCCTACTTATAAATTAAGAGATAGTGTAATACATTATGAGTTTGAAAAAGGAAATGCAAAAGAGATCTTTAATAAAGCAAAGAAAAAGATACAATTTGATTATAGTACAGGATATCAAGAACATGTATATATAGAACCACAAGGATTAATAGGATTATATGAAGTTGATAAAATTTCAATAATTGGTTCTATGCAATGCCCATACTATATAAAGAATGCAGTAATGCAAGCGCTAGATTGTGATGAAAAGGGAGTTAGAGTAAAACAGACAACAACAGGAGGAGCTTTTGGTGGGAAAGAAGAATTTCCTTCACTTATTGCATGCCAAATTGCAATAGCTGTTAATAAAATAAAGAAACCAATAAAATTAATATATAACAGAGAAGAGGACATGGAGTTCACAACAAAAAGACATCCTTCAAATATAAATTTAGTAGCAGCCATTGGAGAGAATAATGAAATACAAGCTATTAAGGCATATGTTGCATTAGATAGTGGCGCATATATTGGATTATCAGGAGTTGTTTTACAACGAGCAATGATTGCATCAAGCGGCGTTTATACCGTTGATAACATAGAAGTCACAGGAGATGTATTTGAGACAAATACAGTGCCAAATGGGGCATTTAGAGGGTTTGGTGCGCCACAAATGATGTTTGCGATTGAAATGTTTATACACCACATAGCAAACGAACTAAAAATTGATCCTTTAGTTTTGAGAAACAAGTATTTAGCTAAGCAAAATGATATTACTTCAACAGGTGGTAAATTTAGAGATATTATAATAATGGATGAAATGATTAATAAAGTAATGAATATGTCAGATTATAAAAGAAAACTCAGTGAATATTCTAAAGAGGGGAATTTTAATGGTATTGGTATGTCTTGGTTCTTACATGGATGTGGATTTACAGGAAGCGGTGAGCAAAAACACATTAAAGCACTTGTTAAATTAAGAAAAGAAAAGAATAATCATGTAACAATATTAGTAGCAAGTGTGGATATGGGGCAAGGAATACAAACAACCATGAAAAAAATTGTTGCTGATATTTTACAATTGCCAATAGAAAATATTATATACAATAATCCTGATACCGACTTAGTTCCTGATTCAGGACCTACAGTTGCATCACGTACCATAATGATTGTAGGGGGACTTGTAGCACAGGCTGCAAAATTACTAAAAGAACAATGGGTTGAGGGTAAGGAAATTACTGTCGAAAAGAGATATAAGCAACCTAAACATATTAAATGGGATGAAGAAAAGTTAAGGGGCGATGCTTACCCTGCATATTCTTGGGGTGTTAATGTTGTTGAAGTCAAAGTTAATCCTGCTACATATCAAGTGCAATTAACAGGTGTTTATGAAGTTTATGATGTTGGGAAAGCCATTGATGAGAGAATTGTTTTAGGACAAGCAGAAGGTGGAATATTACAAGGAATTAGTTATGGCTCTTTAGAAGTTATGAAAAATGTTAATGGTCGTATACAGCAAAAAAATATAACAGATTATATAATACCCACATCATGTGATAGTGTAAATATAAAAACTGTTTTTATGGATAATCCTTATCTTTTAGGACCATATGGTGCAAAAGGAGCAGGAGAATTAACACTTATTGGAGGAGCACCCGCTGTGGCATTAGCAATAGAAAATGCAATAAATAGAAGGGTTACTAAAATACCTGTAACACCTGAGTATATAATGGAGTTAATAGATTATGGGAAAAATTAAATTTAATTTAAATGGCAAAGAAATAAATATGTTTGTAGACCCTAGTGCACGGTTACTCGATATTCTACGAGAACAATATGGTCTTGTTGGAGTTAAAGAAGGTTGTGGTGAAGGTGAGTGTGGTGCTTGTGCAGTACTTATTAACGAAGTAATTGTTAATTCATGTATTGTTCCCATGGGAACAATTAATAATAAATCAATTGTAACTATTGAAGGATTTAGTAAAACTAAGAGATATGATGTTATTAAAGAAGCTTTTGAAGATGAAGGGGCTGTTCAATGTGGGTTTTGCACTCCTGGAATGATTATTGCTTCTGAGTCACTACTAAATAAAAATCCTCATCCAACTGAAGAAGAAATAAGAATAGGCCTTTCAGGAAATTTATGTAGATGTACAGGATATAATATGATTATTAAAGCAGTTAAAACTGCATCAAAAAAAGGGGAGGGACTATGGTAAAATCTTTTATTCCCAAAACATATAAAGAAGCGTTAAATTTATTAGCCAAGAATAAACTAACAATCATTGCTGGTGGAACAGATTTGATGGTAAAAAATAAAAATATTAGTGGTCTATTACCAAAGTTTAAAAAAGATTTACTTTTTATAGCACATTTAACTGAATTAGATTATATTAAAAAAGAAAAAGATACTATTCATATTGGTGCAAATGTTACTTTAGAAAAGATTCTTGATTCATTTCACACACATTCGCTTTTAAAAGAAGCACTATCAATAATGGCTTCACCAGCTATTAGACACATTGGAACCATTGGAGGAAATATTGCAAATGCATCTCCTGCTGGTGACACATTACCGGTTTTATATGTGTTAAATACAAAAATTGTTGTAAAAAGTTTAGATAGCGAAAGGACTATACCTATTAATGACTTTATAATAAGCTCTGGTAAAACAATTTTAAAAGAGAATGAATTAATAAGTGAGATTATAATTCCAGATAATAAATTTGATTATGAGGTGTTCTTAAAAGTAGGAGCTAGACAAGCTGACGCCATTTCAAAGATATCATTTGCAGCAATAGCAAATGTAAGCGATTCTATTGTCAGTGATTTTAGAGTAACATTTGGTGCAGTTGGTCCTAGAATAGTAAGGGAAATAGAAATAGAAAACAACATAATTGGATTAACCACTAATGAATTAAATTCTAGGTGTAAAGAAATTTGTGATAGTTATAAAAAATTCATAACACCCATTGATGATCAGCGCTCATCAGCTGTTTATAGAAAAAAAGTTTCACTAAACTTATTAGAAAAATATATAAATAGTATTAAGTGATATAATAGATAAAAAGAGAGTGTAATATGCTAGGCGAAAAAATTAGGCAAAAGAGAATTGAACTAAAAATGAATATGAAAGAGTTAGCAGGAATGACAAATCTTTCAGTAGGTTTTATAAGCCAAGTTGAAAGAGAATTAACTGAACCTTCCATAACTTCACTTAGAAAAATTGCAAAAGCTCTAGACGTGGCAGTTTTCTATTTTTTAGTTGAAGAATCAAATAGTAATAGAGTTGTTAGAAAAGATGAACGAAAAAGTTTGAAATTTCCTAATTCTCATTTAGAATATGAACTTCTATCTCCAAATCTAAATAGAAAAATGGAAATGTTCATGGGTCATTTAGAACCTGGGGCTAAAACATGTGAGGTTCCACTTACGCATCCTGGAGAAGAGGTTACACATGTGCTAAAAGGTACTATGTGGATAAAAATTGATAATGATGAATACATCTTAAATGAAGGTGATACAATATATTACTTTTCAAGTGTTCCACATCAAATTATTAATACTGGAAAAGAAAAATTAGTATTTATTTCAACAATTACTCCTCCTAGATTTTAAAATTATTAAGTATTATTGTAATGAAAGGAATAATGATGAATACAATTAATGCAGTAAAAGTTGCAAAGAGTGAAAAAAAAGCAGAATTAGTATTAAAAAACTGCTTAATTCTTAATGTGTTTAATGAGAAAATCGAAAAAGGTGATATTGCAATAGAAAATGGTTTAATTGTTGGAATTGGAAATTATGAAGGAGAAAAAGAGGTAAATATAAATTGGAAATATGTTTGCCCAGGATTTATTGATGGGCATGTTCATATTGAATCATCTATGGTCACACCATCACAGTTTGCAAAAACTGTAGTTCCAAAAGGTACAACTACAATAATAGAAGATCCTCATGAAATCGCAAATGTCTGTGGTATTTCAGGGATAGAATATATTCTTAATAATAGTAAAGACCTACCCTTAGATATATTTATAATGTTACCATCATGTGTGCCTGCTACAGACTTTGAAAATTCAGGAGCAAAATTATTAGCAAGTGATTTAAAACCATTACTAAATAATAAGAATGTATTAGGTTTAGGCGAAGTAATGAACTATGTTGGTGTAATAAATAATGATTCAAGTCTTCATGAAAAACTTAACATAGCAAATGGTTTAGTTATTGATGGACATTCACCAAAATTATTTGGGAAAGAATTAAATGCGTATATCTCTGCAGGTGTTAAAACAGACCATGAATGTGTTGATATTGCTGAAATGGAAGAAAAAATAAGCAAAGGAATGTATGTGCATATTAGGGAAGGCTCTGCAACAAAAAATTTAAAAGATCTTATAAAAGGAGTTAAGTCAAGCAACTCTAGAAGAATTATATTTTGTACAGATGACAAACATCCAGGGGATATTAAAAATGAAGGTCATATAAACTATAATGTAAAATTAGCTATAAAAGAAGGAATTGAACCAGTTAAAGCTATTCAAATGGCCACGCTTAATGCTGCAGAATGTTATCGACTATATGACAGAGGAGCAATAGCTCCTGGATATATAGCCGATATACTGGTCTTAGATAATTTGCAAGATATTAATATTTTGAAAGTATATAAAAACGGTAAGCTAGTTGCAGAAAATAAAAAATTAAATTTTAAAGTTCACTCAATTACAGATAAGAGCGTGCTAGATTCAGTAAAATTAAAAGATGCAGCAAATATTTCATTTGATATTTACCTAAAATCAAGTACAGTTAATGTTATTCAATTAATAGAGCATAGTAATATTACAAAAAAAGTAACGAGAAGAGTAGATATTAAAAATAATAAATATATAAATAATAGTGATATTGATATATTAAAACTTGCAATAATTGAGAGACATAAACTAACTGGTAATGTAGGTTTAGGACTTGTTGAAGGATATGGGCTGAAAAATGGAGCAATTGCATTAACAATTGCTCATGATTCACACAATATATTAGTTATTGGAGATAATGATACTGATATGCATGTTGCAATCACTGAGTTGAACAAAGTAAAAGGGGGTATAACAATCTGTCAAAATGGAAAAGTGTTAAGTACATTGCAATTAGAAGTAGCAGGATTAATGACAGATTCTCCAATAGAAAATGTTGAGGAAAAAATCATCGAGATGGTGGTCATTGCAAGAAAAATGGGAGTAAATGAGGGTTTTGATCCTTTTGTTTCACTAGCGTTTTTATCATTACCAGTAATCCCTGAATTAAAATTGACTGACTGTGGCCTTTTTGATACTAATTTATTTAAATTCATTGATGTTGACATATATTGATGTGATATTGAAAATTACATAAAGCTATGTTACACTAAAACACGAGTTTAATGACACTAAAAAAGTTTAGTTACACTAAAATATTAATTACATCAAAAATTTTTATAGGAACTTATTACACTTAAGGTAGTGATTATTAAAATGAAAAATGTAAAAA
>JAUUZV010000172.1 GCA_030592085.1 Clostridia bacterium
ATTAGAAGCTAAGAAAGTTTATATTCTAGGAGTTAGAAGCTCAGCAGCTCTTGCTATGTATATGGGGTTTTATTTTAATTTGGTATTTGATAATGTACATTTAGTACAAACATCTAGTGCCAGTGAAGTGTTTGAACAAATTCTAAATATTGGCGAAAGTGATGTAATAATTGGAATAAGTTTTCCAAGATATTCAAAGAGAACATCAAAGGCAATGGAATACTCTGGTAAAAAAGGAGCTTATGTTATAGCTATTACTGATAGTGTTAACTCTTCAATTGCAAAATGGGCAGACAGTACATTAATAGCAAGAGGTGCAATGACATCCTTTGTTGATTCACTTACTGCTCCATTAAGTGTCATTAATGCATTAATTGTAGCTGCAGGACTTAGAAAAGAAGATAAAGTTATGAGTACTTTAACTTCATTAGAAAAAATATGGGATGAATATCAAGTATATGAAAAGGAAGATATAAAAGGAAATAGTAATGAATAAATACGATGTAATTATAGTCGGTGGTGGAGCAGCTGGTATGATGGCTGCTTCTCGTGCGTCTACTAGACATAAACGAGTGTTATTAATTGAGAGAAATAAGCGACTTGGTACAAAAATACTTATAACTGGCAAAGGGCGATGTAATATAACAAATGATTGTGATATTGAAGAATTATTAAATCAGACTTGTCGAAATAAGCATTTTATGTATTCTGCTTATTATACATTTTCAAATACATCCATAATGGAATACTTTAAAAACAGAGGTTTAGTTTTAAAAACTGAACGAGGTAAAAGAGTCTTTCCACAATCAGATAGAGCAGCAGACGTTAGAAACGTTATGCGCGATGATTTGCAAAAAAATGGTGTAATTATTCAATATAATACTATGGTGAAAAGTTTATTGATAACTGATAATCAAATTATTGGAGTAATAACAGAAAGTGGGCAAGAGTTAATTGGTACTAAAGTAGTTTTAGCTTGTGGAGGTCAATCATATAAATTAACTGGAAGTGACGGTTATGGTTATGTGTTAGCAAAGCAAGCAGGTCATAAGATAATTGAACCTAAAGCTAGTTTAACAGGAGTCTATACCAAAGAGTCCTGGACTGAAAAAGCTATGGGGGTTACCATGAAAAATGTTAAAGTTACAGCTACATACAGAAATAAAAAATTGTATGAAGAAATTGGTGAAATGCTTTTTACTCATTTTGGATTGTCAGGTCCTTTAATTCTCACAGCAAGCAGATATTTCTTAGATACTGGATATGACCAAGCAAAAATCATTCTTGATGTAAAACCTGGGTTGTCTGAAGAAAAACTATATAAAAGAATTTGTCGTGATTTTGATGAGAATCCTAAAAAACAATATGATAACGCGTTACGTAAATTAGTACCTGCAAATATGGTTATTCCAATGATCATGCTAACAGGCATAAATGGGGACAAACAAGTTAATCAGATATCGAAAGAGGAACGTAAAAAGTTAGTAGATACATTGAAAAACATGACGTTTTCAATAACTGGAGGTAGGGGTTTTAAAGAAGCTATTATTACAGCAGGTGGTGTTTCTACTAAAGAAATAAATCCTTCTACCATGGAGTCAAAGAAAGTAAAAGGTTTATATTTTGCAGGAGAAATGATTGATGTTGATGCTTTTACAGGTGGATTTAATCTAACAATTGCATTCTCTACAGGATACTTAGCAGGAGAACAAGTATGATATATGTTTCGGATTTAGATGGTACATTGTTAAATAATAAAGCGATGTTATCTTCTTATACTATTGATGTAATTAAAAAATTAAATAATCAAGGTATTAAATTCACAATAGCTACAGCGCGTTCTCTATATTCAGCTATTGATTTTATTGAACAACTTGATTTACAATATCCTTGCGTATTACGAAATGGTACCGTAATTTATGATCCTATAAAAAAAAGAATAATTAAAGAATATACATTAACTTATGATGTTGTAAAAGATATTATTAATGATTTACTTTCTTTTGGAATTAATCCAATTGTTCATCGTCGATATGAAGGTGAAGAAACAGTAGAATATACAGGAGCATATAATGAAGGAGAGAAACAATATCTTAATGCTAGAATGTTAAGTATAGATAAGCGAATTACTAAAATTTCTTCATACAATTATAATAGTGCTAGTTCTTTTATTTCCATTAGTAGTATAGAAAAAGATCATAGTTGTCATATTGACCAACTAAAAAAGAAATATGGGAATTTATGTAAAATTCATTGTTATCAAGATAATTATTCAAAATATTACTGGTTAGAATTTACTCATCCTGAGGTAAGTAAAGGAGAAGGTTGCCAGTTTATTCTTGATACTATTAACGAAGATAAATATATTGCTTTTGGTGATGCCTTTAATGATTTATCAATGCTTGAAAAAGCAAGCAAGGGATTAATACCAATATTTTCACAATTACACCGTGAAGGCGAATCTTATGATTTACTTGCAACAAATAATGATGATGGAGTTGCGAAATATTTAGTAATGCAACATGGATTAATCTTATAATTGAGAAATTGTGATATATTATATATAATAAAATAAAAAGCGAGAATATTATGAAGCAACTTACTATTGGGAGCAAAGAAGTAGCTAGAGCAGCTATTACATTATCTATGACATCTAGCATAGAAGAAGAGCGACAATTAAAAAGCGAGTATCTTGAGAAGAAAATTAGAAGTGTTGCTGTAAATTTTGGTGGAGAATTTGTTTCTTCAGTAATGAAAATTATTGAAAGAGCAGTAGTCTCATCAAAAAGAGAAGGTGTTATTAAAGACTGTCATTTAGAAGAGGGAGCTGTAGCAGGTGCTGCTAGAGAAGCAATTAGTCAAATCACAAATAAAGCCATTGGGTGCAATGTTGGAGGGAAAATTGCAATTGCTAGGTATGAAGACCATGTTAGTGTTTCAGTATTTATGGCAATTGGTGTTTTACATTTAGATGAAGTGTCAATAGGCATGGCACATAGAGCGTTATAGGAGAAGTATATGACATTTCAAATTGCAATTGATGGACCCGCAGGTGCAGGTAAAAGCACAATGGCAAAAATATTATCAAAAAAACTTAAAGCGATATATTTAGATACAGGAGCTATGTATCGTGCTTGTGGATTAAAAGCGATTAATAGTGGGATAGATTCTAAAGACGAGAAAGCTTTAAATAAAATGGTTAGTGATATTAATATAACCATATCTTTTGAAAATGATCAGCAGCAGATTTTTCTTGATGGTAAAAATGTAAATGGATTAATTAGAACGCCTGAAATTTCAGTTTCAGCATCAGATGTTTCTGCAAATAAAGCTGTTAGATTAAAAATGGTTGAAATGCAAAGAGAAATTGCTAAAGTGAATAATGTAGTTATGGATGGTAGAGATATTGGAACATATGTATTGCCAGATGCTAACATAAAATTTTTCTTAGTAGCAGATATTAATGAACGTGCAAAACGTAGATACCACGAAATGAAAGAAAAAAATATGAATCCAGATATGGAGTCAATTATAAAAGATATGAATTATCGTGATACAAATGATTCGAGTAGAGATTTTGCACCTTTAAAACAAGCGAAAGATGCAATTCTTATAGATACAACAAATCTAAATATAAATCAAGTTATTAAAGTGATGTTGGAGTATATAAATGAAACACAAACTATTTAAAAGAGCTATATGGTTGATAGCTAAAGCATTTATTAATATTATGTATAATATTGAATATCTTGGAGAAAAAGATTTTCCTAAGACAGGTGCTCATATAATATGTCCTAACCATATACACACAATGGACATACCAGTTGTAGCCTGTTTTGGTAAAGGAAAACGTTGGACTTATTTTATGGCTAAGAAAGAGTTTTTTGATAACTGGTTTTTAAATTGGTTTTTCTCACGTTTATCTGTATATCCTGTTGATCGTGAAAATGCAGATATTGTGAGTTTTAGAAAAACTACTAGATATTTAAAAGATGGTCAGTTAGTAGTCATTTTTCCACAGGGAACAAGGGATACAGGAGATGTGCCACTACCTGCTAAAAAAGGACCTGCTATGTTTGCAGCAATGACTGGCGCAAAAATTGTTCCTGTCCTTATTAAAGGTGAATTTAAATTTCGTTCAAAAATTAAAGTTTATATTGGGAAACCATTCGACTTAGGTATGAAACAAAAAACTAAGTATACAAAACAAGAATATTATGATAAAAGCCAAGAAATTATGAAAGTAATTTATTCACTACCGGAGGTGTACTGATTTGGGAGTCATAGTTGCTAAATGTACAGGATTTTGCTTTGGAGTAGAAAATGCAATTAAAAATACAGAAAAACTATTAACAACAAATGAGAAAGTTTATTGCTTAGGAGACATTATTCATAATGATGATGTAATTAATAGATTGAAAAGTAGTGGCTTAATTTTTGTAAATAGTGTTACTGAAGTACCACCAAATAGTAATTTAATTATTAGAGCTCATGGTGAGCCACCTTCAACATATGAAGAATGTCATGTTAAAAATATAATAATTCACGATTTTACATGTGTCTATGTAAAAAAAATCCATCAATTAGTTTTAAAAAAGTATAATGAAGGATACCAAATAATTGTCTTTGGTCAAAAAGATCACCCAGAAGTAATTGGAATTAATGGTTATGCTACTAATCAAGCTACCATTGTTTCTAATGAATTAGAAGTAAAAGATATAAATATTATAAGTGAAAAAATCGTAATTATTGCGCAAACAACTATGAATAAAGAAATTTATAATAGAATTTATAAAATGTTAAAAAATGAATACCCAAATGTTGAAAAATCTGATACAATATGTAATGCTACGGGCATAAGACAAAAGCAAGCTGTAGAGTTAGCTAGTATTGTTGATATAATGATAATTATTGGGGGAAAGAAAAGTTCAAATTCTCAGAAATTATATGAACTATGTAGCGCAGTATGTAATAAAACATACTTTATAGAACGGAAAGGTGATATACTACCGTTAAATATATTGGAAGAAAAAAACATAGGCATTACAGCTGGAGCGAGTACTCCAAACTGGATTGTCGAGGAGGTAAAGGAAGTAATGGAAGAAAAGGTAAAACAGGGTGAACAATTTGACTTTGAAAAAGCATTTGAAGAATCCCTTGTTGTAGTGAAGAAGGGTCAGCTTGTGACCGGAACAATAATCAGTTTC
>JAUUZV010000185.1 GCA_030592085.1 Clostridia bacterium
ATCCATTAATGATAATTCTAAAAGACCACTATTTGTTTTTTTATCATAAGCGGTTTTTATACCACCTTTTATTTCCATAAGTGATGTTTCCACATTAATAGTTGTTTTACTTTCATGTGACTCATTGTGTAGTAACTCCATTACATCGTTTTTATGCAAATCAGCAAAATCAGATATTGAAAATACTGGTTTGCTAAGTATAAACCTAGCTTTTACTTTTGGTGAGTTTAGTATAACTAATGCTACAATTAAAATAAATATAACAATCCCACCTATAATAATAAATAATTTTTTATTATTTTTTTTCTTAGGTTTATTATCGTCTACTGTTTCCTCTACAACTTCATTTATTTCACTGTTATCCATTTTCCTTACCTCTTTTTTCTTTCTATTGTTTGCTATGTTCTTCCATATATATAATATTATCTGCAAGTTTTTCTATACTCTCATCTACATGACTTGATATGATTTGTGTAACACCTTTTTTAGCTAATTTAGATAAATATATAATTACTTTTTCTCGTTGAATACTATCAAGACCTGCAAAAGGTTCATCGGCTACTAACAACTTAGGTTCATTCATAAGAGTCATAGCTAAATTTACTCGCTTTTTCATTCCACCAGATAACGTATTTATTTTCTTTTTAAGAAACTCTTTCATATCAAGCGCAGCTGATAATTCAGCTATTTTTTCATCTGTTTTTTGTTTGTCATTTAATGAGAATAGTTTTAAATTATCTTTAACTGATAATTCTTCATACATTGCATGCTCTTGTGGAACATATCCAATATCATTTCGTAAAAGCTTTCCACTTTTTTCTACATCAAAATCGTTAATAAAAACGCTTCCTTTATATTCACTATCAACTAAAGCAATGATTCTAAGCAACGTTGTTTTACCCGCTCCATTAGACCCACAAACTCCTGTGATTGTACCTGGCTTAATAATCAAACTAAGATTGTTAATTACTACAATCTTTTTGTACTCTTTATATAAGTTGCTTATATCTACTTTATATCCAATCATTTATTTTCTACCTTATCTTTAAAAGTTACTCTTCAAATAAAATCCAGCCTAGTCCTTCGTCAATATATATTGTGTTTTCATTTATATATTCAAAAACCAATGCTTGTTCAACCAAAACAATTTTACCAGGTACTGAGTAATATGTACCTTCATACATTCCATCTAACTCTAAATATATATAATCTTCATAGTCTTTTAAATCACTAGGTTCTATAGGGTTGTTCTCTTCATATGTAACAAACGGCCATTCAATGGCTAGCTCTTTAGCATCTATATATCCCCAATCTTTAATTAAATCATCAAGATCATTATCTCCACCAAAACCGAGATCTTCAAAATCATAAAATAGTATCTCAACTTTAATATCATTGTTTACAACAGCTACTTTTTTTATGGTTACATTAATACCATCTACAACAAAGAACTCTTCAATAGCATCCATTAAATAGTCTATATCACTATTAATATCTAAATCAAAAAACCAAACTAGTCCATCCTGATCAAGTTCCATTCGCAATGTTCCGCTTCCATCCTTATCTAATATAAAATGTAGTTGATTTTCTTCAAGTGAAACACTAGGTGTACACCCAACAAGTAACATAATTAAACTAATTACTAATACAAAAATAATTGTTTTTTTCATAATACTTTCCTCTCATATTTCCCACATTCTTTTTAACTTAATTATCTACTATTATCTTATTATTTTATCTTTATATACAAAAAGCAGCATACAATGGAACTATCTTCTTTCCATCTGTGAAGCCAAAGTTTTTTGTTGAAAGCTTAATTGCATAATTAGGTTTATATGTCTTTATGTATATTCCAAGACTCTTTGCTTTTGTATTATCTGCTGATTTAACTTCAATTGGAATTATTTTACCTTCTCTTTGAATAACAAAGTCTACTTCTGCACCTCTATTTGAAGTCCAATAATAAACAAAATACTCATTTGTAACCAATTGATTACAAACATAATTTTCTACCATGCCACCTTTAAAGTCACCTAAATCTTCAAAAAGCATCAATATATTTTCAGCTATTATATTCTTTTTTGCTCCAAGCAAACCTATATCAGATACATACGTTTTGAATGAATCAATATCACGATAATTATCAAGTGGTTTTATAGGATTTTCTACACGGTAAATTCTAGTTATTATTCCAGACAAAGTTAGCCATTCAATTGCATTTTCAAATTCAGATGCACGCGCCCCTGGTTTAATTAATTTATACTTAAATCGTGTGTTTTTCTTAGAAAGTTGCACAGTAATATTATCATAAACCAATCGGACTTTTTTAATTTCAATTCGAGAATTATATTTGCTCATATCATTTAGATAACTTGCTAATAACATTTTTTGTGCTTGCCGTACTAAGATATAGTCTTTTGTAGCTAAAAATTTATTAACACACTCTGGCATACCTCCCACAACAAGGTATTCTCTATAAAGTGATAATGCAATGTTATGTAATACTTCAGGCATTGATATATTCTTTAAAAAACATTCTTTTATTTGATTAACTAATTCCCTTTCACCATACGCTATCATAAACTCTTCTAAGTCCATAGGATAAAGTGTCTTTATGTCTACCTTTCCAACTGGAAATGAAAAATCAACTCTATTAACTGCAACTCCTAATAAACTGCCAGCTGCAATGATATGATAATCAGGTGCATTTTCACAAAAATATTTTAATGAAGTTAACGCACGTTCGCAAAGTTGTACTTCATCAAAAACAATTAATGTTTTTTCTTTTAAAATAGTATTATTAGATATTCTAGAAAGAATTGGGATTAGATAAACAGGATCAATATTTTCATTAAAAGTTTTATTAAGCTGTATATCTGTTTCAAAATTGAAATATGCAATATTTTCATATTGCTCACGAGCAAATTGCAAAATTGAATATGTTTTTCCAACTTGTCTTGCTCCTTGCATTATTAGCGGTTTACGGTAAGGACTGTTTTTCCATTCTACTAAATATCTCATAATTTTTCGATGCATTACAGAACCTCCTATTGAAGTTAAACCAATAATATCACACATTCATGTGATTTTCCACTTTTTTTATCACATTTTTACACTATACGACATCAATATATTACCGTTTTTTACATTAAACGACATGAATGTGTATAGCAACTTATTTAAATTTGTACTTTTTTCTTTATTTCTTCTCAAAGTCTTTGGACTAGCTATCTCTTCTGCTATATCAATATTTCTACAAGATTATTAGAGACAATAACTCCATTATTTTTTATTGAATTTTATAATTCTTTCATTCTTGGAATTATGTACTCCTTATATGACAGTTGTACTAACGTTATATATAATCATAACACAACCGTCAATATGTGTGTGTTTATTAAAATTTTCTATCCCATATACCATCTTTTATCCTTTTTCATTTTTTCAATTACCTGTTCTACTCTTTCATCATTTATGGCATCTAAGGATACTTCCAGTGAAACAATATCAACTGTTTTACCTTTAGCTATAAGTTTAGGATTATAACTCCAAATTTGAATTTTAGTCATTTTCCCATCTGCAATTTTAGACCTATCGTTAATAATATAATCGTTGAGTTTGTATAATTCCTTCTTATAAATTGCTTTAACATCTCTTTTGGGTGGGTTAAGCATTGTAATCATAGACAATGCTTCAAGCCCCGCAATAAGATATTTTTTATTCATATTTTCAATATAAACAGTTTTTAGAACAGGACTTTTTAGATAGGGATAACCTTTTTTATAGTATTTAGAATCTTCTATTCTTCTATAAAGCTTACTTCTACCTGTTTTCCCACCAACATGATAAGTCAAAAGACCTACACTATATAATTCATTTAAACCTCTTGAAGCAGACATAGTAGTCATCCCCAAAAATGTCGCTATTTCTGTTGTGTTAATTACTAATTCCTTGTTATAGAGAAAATATAGAAAAATAAGTTGTGCAGTTGTAGAAAACTTATCTTTAGTTTTCTTTGTTATTTCTGTTGTCTTTTTTAAATCTAATCCTACAAAAGGTAAATACATTTGTCCATTTTCCACAATAAAAGGTATATTTTGCATTATTAAACTTTTCCTACGAAATTGTGAAATTGAGTAATAAACAAGTATTACATGTTTATCTGTAATTTCATTAATCACTTTTATATGTTTCTTTAGCACTTCAATCCCAGGATCTTCTCGAAATAATCTCACAAATAAACATTCATGTCCTAATAAAACAGCTTTATAAATATCATAGTATTCAGATAAAAATAATGGGAGAATTTTTTTAGCATCAAAACCTTGAACACTTAAATCGTCATCAATATTTTCTTTTAAATACGTCATAAGATTATCATTCACTTTATAAAACTCCTTTAATATAACTTAACACTATTTATAATATAACATCATTGATGTTATATTATAAGTCATTAGTGTTATATTAAACTTTATATATAGAAATAGTATCAAATCGTTTATTCTTATGAGATGTCTTCATTATCTATGATTTGTATAAAAGTCCGTAAAGCTTTTTTCCAGCTATCTAGCTCATTTAAGCCTTGCTCAACAAGATATGTTTTTGATAATCGCGAATTTTTAGGGCGTATTGCTTTTGTAATATATTCTTTTGACTTTATTGCTTTTATGTTAACGTTAATATTTAAATATTTAAATATTTCTAAAGCAAACTCATACCAACTACAAAATCCATCATTAGTGACATGATAAATACCATACTTATTTGTTTTAATAATCTTTACTATTAATTTAGCTAAATCACATGTATATGTAGGTGAACCGAATTGATCATTTACTACTGATATTTCACTGTTTGTTTTGGCTAGATTTATCATTGTTTTAACAAAGTTATTTCCG
>JAUUZV010000105.1 GCA_030592085.1 Clostridia bacterium
GAAAAAAATGAAGTTGTGGAATTAGCTATTAATCTAATAAACGAATTTCAAAAAATAAATGCAAAAACAAAGTATGTATTTATAGAAGCTCCCCTTTCTAAGGAAGGACGATACCTGATTACATTATTTAAAATGAAGTGGTATATAAGTGGAAAAAAAAAGAAATCACCAAAAGAAATATTAGATATTGTAAAAAATGGGAAAGAAAGTAATGGATTTGAAGATGAAGCTATTGACATCAATAATGAGATAGATGTCAGTAGTGTTTTTACTGCAAAAGAAGAAGGAAATAGAGCCTTAGCTAAAATATCTTTTAACTTTCTTGCATATTGTAAATCTTCTGATTTTATTTTAGATCCAATATTTGATAATGTTAGAAGTTATATTTTACGTGGAGAAAACACTAAGAGTATTGTGTTTAATGGTCTAAATGGAGTATTTGATTCACAGTTTATAAGGACAAAGTTTGATTTAAGTAATGAATCACATATAATAGCAGTGTTTTCAAATGATAAAAAAATATTTGGTATTGTACTATTATATGGTATATATCTATTCAATATAGTGTTAGCCAATAATTATGATTCATCAGAGTTTTTCACAGTATTATA
Organism: Clostridia bacterium; assembly: GCA_030592085.1. Taxonomy (GTDB): domain Bacteria; phylum Bacillota; class Clostridia; order DUPQ01; family DUPQ01; genus JAFGUQ01. The sequence continues at coordinate 612 of JAUUZV010000105.1, forward strand.
CTGTGATTGGAAGTTTAATAAAGAAGAAAAGGTATTAGATGATATTAAGTGGAAAGATCAAGTTTTTTATTCTCATGAAAAAGCATATAAAGAAGACCAACTTGAAAATGTTTTACATAAAAAACACTTATTTGGAATTAGAGTCACAGAAAAAGTTGTCCAAAAAGCATATAAAATAAAGGGTATTCTTGAGAAAGAACATATTTTGTGTAAATTTTATTATGATAGTAAAATTAAGAATTTATTTAGTAAAATTTTAGTAACACCTAGAACCATAGAATTTTACATAAACAGTAATATTGATCAAGGAGTATTTAACAATATACTTCTAGAAGGATTATTATATATTGAACTAAATAATAATGAAGGATATTATGCTCATGAAAAAAATGAGGATTATCTAGGAGAACAAGAAATTGCAAACTACATAAATTTTTTGTCAACATTTTCTATAATTGATAAAGCTATGAAAAATGAGGGAAGTTCATTAGGTATTATATACAATCAAAGATTTATTTTTGTTTTTAATAAACTGTTAAATATTACCCAAAAGAATAAAGTGAATGACTTTTACTTACTAAGTTTGTCCTTTCAAATAGCTCTAATAGTATTCTATGATGTATCATACTTATTGCAATTTGAAAAAGTAATAGGCAGCATTAATAGTAGTATTTTCAAAAATGTAGAATTAATTGTAGACGCAGTTGAAAATTATTATAAAAATGACAATAGCACAAGAAAAGACTTTTTACATAAATTAATAAGAATATTTTATTTAGAAAATCATATTATAGTACATAAGGAATATAAGAGAATTAGTATATGAGATTTGGTGTAACTATATGTTGATTTACAAAGTGAAGAATTTTACAAAGTATATAATGCTTAGCTACAAAACCAACCAGGAGGTTATGCATGCTCTGCAAAGGAGATAGATTTTATCGTGGATACAGTTTAATCAAATAGAGGAAGTTGTTGATTCTCAGTTAGCTGGTGCAGGTCTTGGGAGTTGCGTCATGATATTAGTGAAAGATGAAATTGCAAATCATGTCATCAAAAAATTATATAATGTGTACTATATGCCACATAATTTAGAAAACTGTACAATTATATGTATACCTGCAAGGGATCAGGATTATTAAAACTATGAGGAAATTAACTAAAGGAAAAATTATAATAATGTTTGTACTACTAATAATACTGTTTGCTTGTAGTAAGTCAGAACAATCTCCAAATCAAAGTGAAGCACTTGAAACTTTTAATAATACACCTAGTCCTACGGCAATATTTGTTGAAGATAATAATCCAGAAAAACTTGATTCCCTAAACATATATTTATGGGCATATCCTATTGACCATCAGTCGCGAGAAGAAAATGACAATAGATTTGTTTTTTGGGAGGAGTATATTAAAGAAAAATATGATGTAGAGGTAAAAATAAATAAAGGAATGTACCTTTGGCCACATGGGTACTATGTTGATGGAAACTCAATTTACTCATTTCTATATGGGACAGAAAACCCCATAAATGGTATTTACCAAATTAAGTATGAAGATTTACCGTATTTTATTGAAAAAGGATATATCCAACCATTGGGATCATATGTAGAACAGAACTTATCATGGAAAAGTATGCCTGAAGAATTACGAGAAGCAGGTAAAATCAATGACGAATATTATGCGATACCAAAAGAATATAATGAATTTCTTTCTATAAACGTAAGAGGGTACCGAAGTGACTGGTTAGAAAATGTTGGGTTAACAACACCCAACACCATAGATGAATTTTATGAAGTACTAATGGCTTTTACCTATAATGATCCAGATCAAAACACAATAAATGATACACATGGGTTTAATGCAAGCCATTTAATTTGTTTTCAAGATATATTTGATTCCTTTGGTGTGCCGTTAGGAAAAAAAGAAAGATATGCATCTTATTGGTCATTAAGTTTTTCATATGATAGCAAAACAAACCAATATTTTGACCCATTCAAAGATAAAAACATGGTAGCTGCTTTAGAATGGCTTAGACAATGTGATGAAAACCAATTTATGATTGGAGATTATCTTCATAATAGCCAATATAATTCTAATGGTCGAACAAACTCTGATCAAAATATAGTTGGATCTAATTACAGTAGTTATTATCATTTGGATAAGATTGGTAATGATAATGGATTTTATTATAATTATACAATTGTATTAAAACATATCTGTGAGACTCACTTATATCAAATAGTGCCTGAGGAACAACATTGTTATGTACTGGGAGTAAATAATACAAATCAAATAGCAAGTGTTAATTGGTTTTTAGATACTTTCTATGGAAGTAAACAAGGGTATCTAGATGGCAAGTACGGTGTAGAAAAACAAGATGACAGCACTGACTTTTCATATGAAATAATTAATAATGATATTCATATAACAAGTGAATTACAATTCCCTAGAATCTTTATAGTAAATCATCAATACAATTTAAATGAACTATATAAAAATAATAGTGGTGAATACTGGGAAAGAACCCCTTCTGACCTGTATAAGGAAGAACAAAGATTATACTATGAAGGATTACAAAATGACATTATCACAATTATTCCATATATGGATGTATTGAAAAAGGAAACATATCTAAGATCTTTAGGTAATTATGAAGGGATAAGATCAAATGACTACAATTTACTAATTATTAATACTATTGTGCAATCAATTTCTGGGAATGTTACTATAGAAGAAGCTTTAGAAAACTATCATAAAAAAGCGAAAATTTTTGGGATTGATGAAGCAATAGACTATGTAAATAGTCTTGAGTATGTTGCAGTTAACTAAAGGAAAGAATAAATGAAATTAAAAAAACATATGATTCAATTACTAATTATAATTCTAGTTTTAATAGTGTTAAGTATGAGTTCGTGTGTTGAGACAACACCAGAACCTACTGACTCAACAAAGATAATTAATAGTTTTTCTCCTACACCAACAGAAAGCCTAGTAGCAAGTATTGATACAAGTACCCCAAAACCAGAAAACTCTAATATGATTAATGAAATAATAGTATTAACTGACGAAGAAAAAAGAACAATTTCAGAAAAACTTTTTACTGAGTATAAAGAATATGTTGATGAACTAGATAATAAATACTCATTGTACAATGAAGTAATGGCTTGTGGAAAATTAATTGGATTACAAGGAATATATAGACCATATTTAACAGATGAGGAAATAAAATTTATTGAATCCAATGTAATAACTAATTCTAATACAGAGAATGGAAGTATCTATTTTGGATATCTAGAATCAGGGTTATTTATTATAGGTCTTATATCACCTAAGGAAGCAGAATACATTAAATATGCTCCAGTAATAAATCAAATAAGAAATGACGATAATGAAGATATATTATTATGGACTTTAGATAAAATACCAGATTATGAAGATTATTTAACAATTGATGTGTATATTGAGGATTTATCAAATAAAAGAGATTTCCTCAAATATGAAGTTGATCTATTTGATAGATATAATTTAAAACAGCAACAAATATATATTCTAGATAGTGATGAAATAATAGCCACATTTGGTGATTACAATAGGGTTATTTCTAATGAGAAAAATTTACTAAATGAGTGGAAGATACATATATTTGAATCCAAAATATGGGGGGAGTATAGTTTTCTTCTTTTTACTGGAAACGAGCATATTACCTTAGATGTATATAATTATCAAGAACTTGACAACTAGAGCACTTACTTATCGCTTTGCTTATTTAGTATATAACTTAGGAATCTCTCCTGCTAAATATCTTATGCGTTACCTTTACGAACAAAGCAGCCAATGAAATGAAAAAGAGAGTAAGAGAATTAATTGTGGATTATGATGTCGGTAACATTAGTACTTTCCATGGGTTTTGTGTCAATATCTTACGAGAAGATACCCATTACTATAACTACCCCAAAGGTTTTTTTATCATCGACATAGAAGATAGTGAATGAGAGAAGACTATAAACCTGTACGTAATAGTATATATGACAGGATTGATAGCAGATGGAAATAGGTTCTATCAATATTTTAATTCTAAAGAGTTTACAATAGAGGTTTCTAGTGTAGGCTCTTTTTCATATACATTGATTAATGAATACGATACCATCCTAGAAGATTTTTCATTTGATTTTCTCTTATTTCCTTTGACATGTATAGCTTCTTTCTGTGCAGGTAAGGAATCATATATATCATAATTGATTCTAGTGCAAGACTAAAGTCTATATTAAACATTGAAAATAGAATTTAGTCTGCATTTAAATCGTTGTAAACGTGTAGTAAATAAGTGTTGACATTAAAGTAGCGTTAATGTAGTAATAAAAACACAGGGAGGAAAATATGAAATATTATAGTGTTCAGCATATAGCAGATTTATATGATGTAAGCAATGAAACTGTCAGAAGGTGGATAAGAGATAAGAAACTCATAGCTGAGAGCAAGAGGGGTAGAACAGGAATTAGGGTTTCCAATGAAAGCTTGATTGAATATAACAATAAATATGCGAAAGATTCAGATAAAAAAGATTCAGTTGAAAAAAGCGCAATGATGGCTCTGCTAGCAGCCGGCGGTGTCATTGCTGCAGGTCCGCTTGGATTACTTGGAGGGGCTTTAGCGGCTATGGGATTGTCGGAATTGAAAAAAAAGATGAAGGATAGCAAATTAAAAAACATAGAGAAAAAATTAATGCTTGAAAAAAAGAAACTTAGACTTCTTGAGTTAATTGTCAGTATTGAACATCAAATTGATGACTTGAGGACAAAAAGTGAAGAAATTAATTCTGAGATTAAGAATTTGGAAGAACTCGGAAAGGATCTATAAAGGCACTAAGTGCTTAATGGAATTTGGATGATACTAATATTGAAAGGATAATATAATGTTAATAAAGAAACTTCTAAAATTGTATCCAAGTTACTTCATATTAGCTCAGATAGGAAAGATTATTAAGGGGGAGGAACTAGGAATCAGCGAGATGAATGCAACTGCCCTAAGAGGGATTGAAGGTGAATCGAATCTGTACAATGTAATACGGTCAGAATTTGAATATAATTGTACCAATAAATTCACCGACCCAAAAAGGACTTATGAATTAGATTGTATTATTTTTTATAATGGGCATATTATAGGAATCGAAGCAAAAAACTATACAGGAGCTGTGTATATAGACCCAAAAACTGAAGAGTGGATTCGAGTACCGGATTTATTTAACTATGAGCATGGTAAAACCAGAGGAGCTATACACAGAAAACTTAATAGAGCAGCAAAGAAACTGGGTGACTATTTGCAAAAGCAAACAGGAATTGGCAAAGTATGGGTTGATAAAGTTATTTGTATATCTGATCAGTGTGATATTTCTAGTATTAATGAAGAAAAGTATCCTGTATGCAAAGTTAGTGAACTTAATCAATATATTAAAAGAACTTTTTCTAAGAAAGGTGATTATGATATCGATATATGGCCGATACTAGAGGGATTGCCAGAATGGGATATGGTAGCAAATGGTGAAATTACAGCTAACGCTATAGTTGAATCAAAGCAGATTAAACTATTAAATATGTTTTTAGGAAAAGAAACAATCCATTTAACTGAGTGCAAGAGAATTAGCGTAAATGAGTCACTGTTTCCCACAAATCCATATCACATAAGAATTGAATTTAAGAATGGTAAAATCAGGAATTTTCTAACATATAAAGAAAAAATCAGTTATTGGAACGGGAGTGATTCATTAGTTAATTTAGGTAAACTTAATACAATTAAGTTTGGTACTTAATTAAACATATCAGATAATCGATAGAGGAGGAAGTAATATGATACTTGGGGTTTTTATTTTTTTAGCCGGAGCATGTGGGATTACAGGTTTGGTAAAAGTTGGAGAAGCTGTAAAAAAAAGTTCGGATGCAAAAAAGTTATTAAAGGAAGCACAGCATATATTTAATAAAAAAAAGAATGAGCTTGAAGAAAAAAGAAAGAGCGTATCAGGTGAATTGCAGAAATATGGCGAACTAAAAATTCGCATATGGGACCAACATTTCGCTAGGTTTATAAAGCTATTTAACAAAATAAAGAGTATTGAGATTCATGATAAAAATGATGAAGAAATAGATTTAAATAGTGTTGTTCCTAAGGATCAATTAATGGAAATAAGGCAAATATCGTTAAATGCTGTAGAAATAGCAGGTGGTGGATTAGCATCAATGGGGGCAGGAGCATTGGTTGGTGTAGCTTCATATGGAGGGGCAATGATGTTTGCCTCAGCATCAACCGGAACAGCTATAGCATCGCTATCCGGAGTTGCTGCGACAAATGCAACGTTGGCTTGGTTTGGAGGAGGTTCTTTGGCTGCCGGGGGTCTTGGAATGGCCGGAGGAACATTAGTGCTAGGTGGATTGGTTGCAGGTCCTGCTCTTGCAGTCGGTGGCTGCAGGTCCTGCTCTTGCAGTCGGTGGCTTTTTGTTGGTTTCAAAGGCAAAAGCGAAATTGGCTGAAGCTAAAGCAAAATACAAGGAAGCAGAAGCAGCTGTTGAAGGAATGAAAAATGCCATTTCAATGCTAAAAGCAATTGAAGATATAACCAATCAATATTATAGGCTTACACTAAAGCTTGATGAAGCTCTAGAGTTTGAATTGGATAAGTTGGATGAAAAAATAAATATATTTTGCAAATATAAAAAAAGGAGATTTTGGGTTCGCATTAAAGTATTTATAATGAAACTTTTTGGCAAACCAACAAATTTGATTTATGATGAACTTGGTTATGAAATAAAATCAGTTTTACATTCAGCTACTCACCTAATTGGAACTACAAAGATTGTTTTAGATATGCCACTATTAAATATTGATGGTTCAATGAATAACCAGTCATTGGAATATATTGAAGAAACTGATTTTAATTGCATGATAGAGGGTGGTAAGTATGGGTAAGTCAAACAAGAAAAAAACGGGGAAAAGCGTTTCAAATTTTATTGCAGGTCAAGTCGGTGCTACAGTAACAAATTCTATAGCGAATACATCCAATGAAGCTTATTCAGGGATGGATTTACTTAGAACAGAAGGCGAAAGAATGATCAATGTTCTGAAGGATAAGAAACAGGGGAATCTATTTGAAATAATTGAAAGAACAAAATTTAATATGGATGCCGCTGTAAAGAAAGTTTCTATGAGAGCAGTTACAACAGCTGAAATTGGTCTTCCGCATGATCCTGCAGATATTTTGATAAAAGATGGAGTTGATGTAGTCCGTAAAGTTCAGGCAAAATCCAGTAATAAAGCATCAAGAGCTTTGTTTGAAATATCTAACAAAAAATATAATGGAATGCAAAAGCTGTTCACATCAGACAAAGCTGAAAGGGCTCGGGAATTAGCTGAGAAAAGAGTTGAAACAGGCACATTAAAAGCATCCGAATATTCTGATACACTTGAAAACATGACAGGAGAGCTGAAACACGGCGAAATATATTCAGGTGGTACAACCTATGATGAAACAATGAAAGCAGCAGAAAACTATAGTAAATATGCAAGAAATTTCGAGATTGAACAGTTTAGAAAAGAACTTGGTAAATCTGTAAAAAACACTGTAATTGCGGCTTCAATATTAGGTGGTGGAATTTCAATTATGAAAAACTCAATTTTATATAGACGAGATGAAA
>JAUUZV010000156.1 GCA_030592085.1 Clostridia bacterium
AAGAGTTTTTTAACAACTTTGAACTCATCATTAATCGAGGTAAAAAGAAATATTGTAAGTTGGTAATAAATTAGCAGATAATTACCCGAAATAGCATAATATTTCAATACCTTTAGATGACAAATAACTATTATAGTTGTATAATGCACTTTGATAAGTAAATAGGTAAAGGGGTTTAACATTGATTTCACAATCCATCATTGATTTAGCTAAAGCGTATGCGTTATCAGTTGAGGTAACAGTACGTGTAATAGACTTACAAGGTGAAGATATTGTACTGTTTAATAAAAACAACAACTTGTGCAATATATGTCAGTATGCATTATCTAAAGATCATAAGAAGTGCACAGATACACATCTATATGGTTGTTATCAGTCTAAAAAATTTGGTGGGAAATATGTATTCTTCTGTCATATGGGATTAACATTATGGGTTAGTCCAATAATGATAAATCAACAATTAAAAGGTGCAATAGTTGCAGGACCGGTTCTAATGAGAGAACCTGATGACTTTATATTAGAAGATTACCTTATAGGTCATGATATGCCAGGTGATTACCTTGATTATGTAAAGTCAGTTCCAGTATTATCTACTGATAGAGTTGATTCACTAACTAATTTGTTATTTCATTCAATTAAAAATGATAATTTACTTGATAATAGTGACAGACAATATCAGCAAGATAAAATATCTGAACATATTCACAATTTAAAGGAAGTTGAAAATTTAGATAATCAATATCCATTTAAAAAAGAACAAAAATTAGTAACATTAATTAGACTAGGAGATAAACATGGTTCTCAAAAAATCTTAAATGAGATTTTTGGACATATATTTTTCCAAAGTGGAAAGAACTATGATGTTATTAAAGCACGAGTATTAGAACTTATTGTAGTTCTATCGCGTGCTGCTATTGAAGGTGGAGCAGATAGCGATTTAATATTTGGTATGAATTTTACATATATTAATGAAATTAATGAAATAGACACCGTTGAAAAATTAACATATTGGTTATCAAAGGTTATGACCAAGTTCACAGAACAGGTATTTGATTTACAAGATGTTAAACACGTTGATGCGATTTATAAGTCAATCGACTATATTAAAAGGAATTATATGAAAAAAGTTACCTTAGATGAAGTAGCCTTAAACTCTTCACTAAGTACAACATATTTCAGTAGGATTTTTAAAAAAGAGATGAATTGTTCTTTTAATAATTATTTAAATCGTGTTAGAATAGAAATGAGCAAAAAGTTACTTTTGGATGAAACGATTTCCCTAGTTGATGTATCTATTATCGTAGGGTTTGAAGATCAAAGTTATTATTCAAAAGTATTTAAAAAATTATCGGGTATTTCTCCTGGAAAATTCAGGGAGAAACGTGGAATGTATACAACCTGAGAAATCAGGTAAATTATAGGAGGCAAAAATTAATATGGTAGATTTATTAGAAATTTCTGCTGCTTTACAAAAAGGGCGAGCGAAAGTAGTAAAAGAACTAGTACAACAAGCAATGGATGAGGGTATATCAGCTAAAAAGATATTAGATGAAGGTCTATTATCTGGAATGAATATTGTTGGTGCGAAATTTAAAGTTAATGAACTTTATGTACCTGATGTATTAGTTGCTGCTAGAGCAATGAATGTTGGAACAGCATTATTAAAACCTTTATTAGTAGCTGATGGTGTAAAAGCTATTGGAAAAGTTGTCATTGGAACCTGTAAAGGTGATTTACATGATATCGGCAAGAATCTTGTAAAAATGATGATGGAAGGCAAAGGATTTGAAGTAGTTGACCTAGGAGTTGATGTTAGTGCAGAACAATTTGTTACTGGTGCTCTTGAGAACGATGCTCAGATTATTGCTTGTTCAGCTTTATTAACAACTACCATGGGCGAAATGGCCAATGTTGTTAAAGTTGCAACAGAAAAAGGCGTAAGAGATAAAGTTACCATAATGATTGGTGGCGCACCTGTTAACGAAAGTTATAGAGAAAGCGTTGGAGCAGACATATATACTCCAGATGCAGCCTCAGCAGCAGACGAAGCGGCTAAAATCGTTTCTTAATCTACATTTCAAAAAGGCCCATAAGTCACTTATGGGTCTTTTATATTGTTTCAAATTTGTGTGTGTATTCACTATTTAGAGTGCCGCCACTTAAACTTTCATATATATTAGATGCTTTTAATTCAAGGTCTAATAATTTTTTTATTTTAGTAGGTGCAATTTTATAAAACTGATTAAATGATGTAAATACTGGTATTAAAGTATTTTTGTGTAATACAGAAAATAAATTTTCACCATGTTTGCTAATATATAGTAATCGTGCATATGAAATATCTTGTGATATGATATCTTGTGTAAATCCTAAAAGAATGTGTATTAATATTCGTTGGATACGGGTTTTGGGATAACGCTTTGATGCTACAAAATCAACTAATTCAGTAAAAGATAAGTGTTTTGAAGCACCTTCTTTTAATCTGTTCTCCAAACCTTCTGTAACATTTAAAAAAGTTTGTAATTCGCTTTTTGTTAAAGATGCAAGTTTATAATTTATAAGCTGCGAAAGTTGATCAGGGAAAACAAAATTTTTATTTTCTAATATATTATATGAACTTCTTGGAACTTGTTCTTTTATGGATAATAAACCATTAGAATTAATACTTTTTCTAATAGCTGTTGCTGAAGAAAAACTTTTAGATAATGATTCATCAAGGTATGAAGCACCTTGACGTTTTATTGTTTCATATTTAATAGGAGAAAGTAATTGTTTAATAGCAATTATGTACTCAATTGCTAGGATATTATTTGAACTTTTAACTAACTCATCAATTAAAGGGTTATCTAAAAAAGCTGACAATGCATTTGCTCTGGCTTTTGGATAAGATAATCCAAGTTGTAAAAACTTTTTTAAAATAATCCTATATGGTTCAGGTTCTTTAATTAAAATATCAGCAATATCAGAAAGCATTTTAATATCACCTGATTCACTTCCAAATATTAAAGTATCACAGATTCCTAATTTATGTAGTAGGTTTACTGCATGATATGCATATTCCTTAGCGTTTCTACAAGAAAATATTGATGGTATTTCAATAACTAAATCAGCACCACCTAGAATTGCCATTTTAGCTCTATCATATTTATTAACTAATGAAGGAACACCTCGTTGTAAAAAATTACTACTAAGTACACATACAATAAATTGGCCATCTCCATGTTTTTTTGCCTGTTCAATCAGGTATTGATGACCATAGTGAAATGGATTGTATTCGCATATAATTCCAATTGTTCTCATATATTTATACGTTGAATCTAAATAGTACAACGTCTCCATCTAAAAATACGTATTCACGACCTTCACTTTTAACAAGTCCTTTTTCTTTTGCAGCTACAATGGAACCACTTTCTTTTAATTGCTCAAAAGAAATAACCTCTGCACGGATAAATCCTTTTTCAAAATCAGTGTGAATTTTTCCAGCAGCTTGCGGGGCTTTTGTTCCTTTTTCAATGGTCCAAGCACGAACTTCTTTTTTTCCAGCTGTTAAATAACTAATTAAATGTAGTAATGAATAACTACTACTTATTAAACTTTCTAACCCTGATTGTGTTATACCAAGTTCTGTTAAAAACTCTTCTTTTTCATCTTCTTCTAATGACATAATTTCTTCTTCAAGTTTGGCACATACTTTTATTACTTCATAATTGTGCTCCTTAGCATAGTCATATAAAGCTAATAATAGTTCGTTATCTTCTGATATTAATGTTTCATCAATATTAGCTACGAATAATACAGGTTTTATTGTTAATAAGAATAATTCATTCATTAAGCTAACTTCATTATCTACTAAAACAAATGAATTAGCCATTAGACCTTCTAATAGATGATCTTTTAAACGTTGTAAAAAGTTACATCGTTTTTTATAAATAGCTTCTCCGGTTTTAATAAGTTTTGCAGCTTTTTCATAAGCTTTTTCTACCATTTCTAAATCAGCAAATATTAATTCTAAGTGAATAGTTTCAACATCTCTTAGTGGATTTACATCACCTTCAACATGAATGATATTTTCATCATCAAAACATCTCACAACATGGCAAATGGCATCAACTTCTCTTATATGAGATAAAAACTTATTTCCTAAACCTTCACCTTTACTAGCACCTTTAACAAGCCCTGCAATATCAACAAATTCAATAGTTGCATATGTGACTTTATCAGGATCATACATAGTTGCTAAGTAATCAACTCGCTCGTCAGGTACAAAAACTACTCCAATATTTGGGTCGATTGTACAAAAAGGGTAGTTAGCGCTTTCAACGCTAGCTTTTGTTAATGTGTTAAATAAGGTGCTTTTTCCTACATTGGGTAATCCCACAATGCCTAGTTTCATAGGGAATCCATCCTTTCAAAATGCTTACTTGATTATATAGTAAACTTAGGTATGTTTCAATTAACCTTGTGAGAAAATGTGTTCTTTGATAAAATAATGGAATAAATCTTTGATAAATGAGGGATATATTAATGACAAGTAAAATATTAGTTGTAGATGATGACAAAAATATATGTGAATTAGTAAAATTATATCTTGAAAAAGAAGGATATCAAGTTTTTTTAGCATATGATGGGATTGAAGGGTATGATAAGTTTCGTGAGCTAGCTCCAGACTTAATGATACTTGATATTATGCTTCCAGGAGCAGATGGATGGGAAGTTTGTAGAAAGATAAAAAAAGATAGCGATGTTTCAATAGTTATGTTATCAGCTAAGGGTGAAACATTTGATAAAGTATTAGGTCTTGAATTAGGCGCTGATGACTATATTGTTAAACCTTTTGAACCAAAAGAATTAGTAGCAAGAGTTAAGGCAATTTTAAGAAGATCAAGCAACCGTGAAAAAAAAGATGATGTAATTAAATTTGAAAATATAATGGTTGATCGGAATAATTATAATGTGGTATTAAATGGAGAAAGTATTGAAATGCCTCCAAAAGAGTTTGAGTTACTATATTATTTAGTGTCCCATCCTAATCAGGTATTAACTAGGAACAATATTTTAGAAAGTATTTGGAGTTATGACTTCTTTGGCGATTCTAGAACTATTGATGTTCATGTAAAAAGAATAAGAGAAAAAATTGAAAACGGTAAGAATAATTGGGAAATTAAGACAGTCTGGGGTGTAGGCTATAAATTTGAGGTAAAATAGTGAAAAATCTTTTTTGGAAATTTTTTATAAGCTTTATTTCAATAGTACTACTCTCTTTTCTATTACTTATCTTTTTTTCATATTATAGAATTAGTGATATTTCAAAACAAGAAAAAAGTGAACAATTTCTTTTTCAAAGTAATGAAATAGTGACGTTTATTCATAATCATAATGAAGAACTCTTTGTAAGTAACAATGACAAAACATATGACTTATTAGATGAGTTTGTAAAGAGAATGTCTACAAACTCAAATAGTTATATTTGGGTAGTTGATAATTATGGGAAACTATTAAGTACATCAAGAGAATCATATGATGCCCGTTTTTTTACATATAACGAAGAAACAGAAGAATCATATTTTTTAGATAATAACTATTATATATCATTTATTGATAATGATGTCTGGTCCCTAGAGACTAGAATATTTGCAGATGGAATAGATAATAAGGAAGAAATTAGCACAACATTCGTGTATAAATATAATGAATTAGTATTTAATAGCTATCCACCTGTGGAAGTTGAAATATTAATATATGTTCATACATCAGTTGGCGATTTAAATGATTTGAAGCGAGATATTATTATGTCATTTATTCTACCTTTTATTGCAGCTTTAGGAATTGTTATGTTAATTGTTGGACTATTTGCCAATAGTTTATCTAAACCATTAGGTAAATTAAATAAGGTTGCCATTAGTGTTCGGAGTGGAGATTATCAAAAAAGAGTTGAAGGATTAAATAGAAATGATGAAATTGGCCAATTAGCTGATAATTTTAATAAAATGATTGACGAAATCGAAACATTAGATAGATCTCGATTATCCTTCATATCGGATATGTCACATGAACTAAGAACACCTATGACAACTATCAATGGATTTATTACAGGGATT
>JAUUZV010000038.1 GCA_030592085.1 Clostridia bacterium
TAGAATATCCACAATAATCAAAGATTCTTATCATGACATCTGCTAGCTCAGTGGGTATTCCTTCTGGTTTACCATCAATTCTATTAACAATAGTTTCATCATTACCTTCTCTATAGACTTTTAAAGCTTCGGATAATTCAGAGTGGCACAATGCAATAAACTCAGGAAAAGTAATAGGACTATCCCACCAACCCTTTTCACAAGCGTTTCTATGTGCTTCATTGATAAAGAAATCTATCCCATTGTTTTCTACTTCTTCAAGCAACTTTTGAGAAGTAACCCAATCAATAGCTTTACCAATAGTATCAAATTCCTCAGTCCAAGCGTTCCCTGTTCTATTATCTATTGCTATATAGCTGTTATCTTCTTCAATAACATAGATACCAATTGGTTCTTTATTATCTATTACTTTATTAATTAGTTCTTTATTCATCATATGCCCTTTCTTTTTAACCGCTTCTTTTTGTTTTATATATTGCTGTGGATCTATATTCTTTATTGTTTATAATTCATTGGGGAATGTTTGAATTAATTCCTCTTGCCAAACGTCCTTAATATTGTTTTTCATAAATACTGGGATGTTATTTTTCATGCAATACTCAACAATATCAACTACCCACTCTTTTTTTGGGACTACTAGGTTTTTTCTATTACCTGTCTCAGCACCTATAATTACCCAGTCAAACCGATTGTAATAATTGCTACAGTCTATTTTTTCTAATAATGGCTCTATGCTTAAGAAGGTCTTATGTTGACTTATACTATGATTTAAAAGCTTTGTTTCACTTAATATCTTTCCTCTTATTCTCATATCCTGGTTATTTGTTACTGATGTACCTAGCCAATAGTTCGATTTATTACTAATATCACCCATAAATTCTTTATATCTTTTAGGGTTCTTTGTTAAGAACATATATTGATGCTGAGGAGCTTTATCACATGCACTAAGTATTTCTTTAATCCATTCTTCTGGTACCCAGTCTCCAAATATATCTGACATACTTCCTACAAATATCTTAGATGCTTTCTTGTTAGCATATTCATTAAGCTTATATCGGTGAAATGTTGGTTTAAAATTAAAGGGATAAGGACTGGTTTTCTCATTTTTCTTAAATGGTTCATTTATGCTATAAACAAGCTTTTCTTCATCTTCTTCATAGATGCAAGTTATGTCTCTATAGAACCTACTTATATCTTTTATCTTATGAAGTATTCCAAATCTATTTGCTATAGCTCTTGCATAACAATACTCACAATGATGTAAACATCCAGTTATAGGGTTCCATGTATGATCACACCATTCTATATTTGTATTTTTCATGTACTACCTCTTTTCCTTTAACCGCTTCTTTATACTTTTAATTAGAACTCATCTTTATATATGATGTGACATAACTCATTTGACTCAATAAGTGTGATTATTTTCTTGATCACTCGATTCTTCTTATGGATAAATCCTGATTTAGTGTAACAAAGAGCTGCATACAATGATTCCCCTCTCATTCCATCAATATACTTAAGTCGAATCAATTCTTTTTCATCACCTCTAAGTTGATTAATAACACTTTTTAAAGCGAAATATTTTTTCAGTTTTTCATCTCTGTCCCGCTTTAATCGTTTTATCTTCTTTTCTAGTTGATCAACAATCTTAATAGCTGCACTAGCAACACCATCAGTTTTTTTATACTTTATCCTGGTACTTTCTTTTAGTGTTTCAGGATATTGTTCTCTTGTATCTTCTATCTCATATTCAATATCTTCAATTTTAATAGAATAGTTCTCTTCTTTTTGTTCAAAGTAATTAAATTGACATATAATATCTTCTACTATTCTTATCTTTTGTTCTCTGCTTAACTCATTATCTAGGTGTTTATTCATCTATATTTCTCCTATAGCAGTTGATTTACTATTTGTATCTTTTTTAGAATGTTGTCTGAGAATTTCATCTATTGAGTATTTCTTCCCATTGATACATACATACTTAATTACATCTTCTATTTTTAGTTTTTCCATCATACTAACCCCTTTCCATAATCTCTGTAATCATTGCTATCACTTGCTTTCTAGTTTTGATAGCATCTTATTTCTATTTCTCATTCTCTTATTAGGTCAAATTGGCAAGCGCTTGCGAATTTGATTTCACTTGTTTCATATCTATTGCTAATTTTTGCAATATACACACCTTAATAATGATATTTTTATATTTACTAAAATTTTGAATTACTCTTCTGCATTTATATGTTATCTATCATAAAAAGGTTATTGGGATACTAACACGCCTATTCTTCTCCACTTTTTATTCATTTGTTTCTACTTGGTATACTCCCTTGTTTTTTATTTCTTCTATGCTTTTTATTAATTTTATTACTTTCCTCTTCATTTAGTTTTTAAGCTTTTGTAGTTTAAGATATATTGACCAACCAGTGATATCGTTATATTCAACTGTCATGGCATTTTCTCCAGGAACAACTTTGTACCCTTTATACTTTTTCTCCCAGAACTCAGTATTTTTGTACTCTTTAGCTAACTTCACTAGTTGTCTCTTCGAATATTTATGGTCATTCGTTCTATAATATGGCTTCTCTAGATTCTGTGAGGATCTCCATCTTTTCTTTCCATTTTTATTTTTTGTTATATAGTTACATAGTGCTTCAAGGCCATTACCTTCTAGTTGAATTCTGTCTACATTACAAAATCCTAATGATACTTTCTTTTTATTAATCTTTATGCTCCACATATCCTCTAACTCATCTCTAGATAAACCTTTATCCATTATGATGTGATGATGTATCCTGATAGGTTTTTCATTATTCTTAGCAGTCTTATACTCAGATACAACAATATACTTAGCAGGTAGTAGTCCTATCTTTTTCCTTTTATAGTTGATTCTTCTTATATAATTAGTAACTTGCTTTTCAGCTGCTTCTACACTATTTGGTAATGTGCTATTTTTATAGGTTGCTGTTATATGAAGATCCTTATCAGTAAAATTAGTATTAGCTAATTGTGTAAGATACCTTCTAGCATTCTTATCATTTAGATTCCGTTGTTTAGAACATGATATTTTTGTTTTCTTAGAGCGTGTACCTAACTTGTTATATTTACATTGGTTTTCTGTGTACCCATAGATATCTACTTCCATAAAATTATTACAATATATCTTCTTTTCTCTTATATAACTTTTCAACATCTATTCTCCTTATGTTCTTATAACAATTCTTACTATTTAGAATCATGTTTCGTTGAAATGTTAATACCCATTACAAGCTCTCAAGTGTTCTATTAAACACTGTCAAATCTTGCTTTTTACTGATACTTTTGATATACTATAAATGCGAGTTGTTAGTCCAAATGTGCTTTGTGAGAAGCCTTTGGACTTTCTTTTATTCTTTTGTCAAAGTTCAAATTTTATCTAAATTTTTTATAAAACAGCTATCTGATCTGGAATAACTTTCAAAGCTTTTTCTGCTTTCGTAATTCCTCTTTGAATATTCTTAATATATGATTTCTGTTGTTTAATAAACCGCTCCACTTCCGCTCTTGTTTCAGGAAGGTAATAGCCTTTTCCTTGAGTACTGGAAATAACAAACTCTCCATCTTTTCTTTTCTGACTAATTAGACTTCTTATTTTTCTGTCACTAAATCCAGTCTTTTCAACTAATTCATTCCTGGTTATCCATCTCCATTTAGTAGTTCTAAGGTTTTATCTACATCAATAAACTTTGAACCACTTTTAAAATCATCATCAATTGAATTAATTACGAGTAATGCTTTATCCTGTGTATTCATCTCAAAATCAAATATTTGAATAAATTCTTTTTCTGTGTTTAAGTCCATGTCAATAAAGTAAAATCTAATAGTTGTTGAATTTAGCATGGAATAAGTAAGTAATCTTATTAATTGAAATCTAATGTTTTTTATTTTAATAAATCCGTTCATAGTTCCTCTTCATATAGATAGTTTTTCCCAAAGACTTCTATGAATTTTTTATGATCATATTTCTCTTCAAATAGTCTCTGGTGCTTCTTCTTAAGTTCTTAATATTCTTTTTGGCCATAAATTATTTATTAAATACAGGTGGAATCTGTATTGTTCTGACTTTTCTAGCTTTCTTATATTCTTTATCTCTCATGTCATAACCAATGAGAATTCCAAAAACTATGGATATCCCAACTGTTAACACCATTCCTATTATTATTTCTAACATTATCTTCTCCTTTTTATAGAAAGCCAGGGATATAAGTCTCTAGGGAAAAGACCTCTTTATGTTCAAAAGATATCCCTGGCTAATTGACTTTTTAAACTATAGTTTAATGACAGTTTGTCATTTATGTTTTATACTCTGGATGAGGCTATTTCCCCTTTCATATATACTTTTCATATGCTTATTATTTAAGTTTAAATAGCCTCTTCTTATTACTGATTAAGTTTTCTAATATTTCCAAACTCTTTATTTGTATCAGTAGACTCAACCCCTCTTAACCTGTTTATATAATCAGTAAAATCATCTTCATGAACTCTCCAAGAACCACGAATTTTAAATCCTTTTAACTCACCTGAACCTAATAATTCTAGTAAGGTGTTTTTCCCAATACTTAAATAACTCATAGTTTCTTTAAAATTTAATAATCTTGATAACATTAAATCCTCCTATGCAGATTCTTCATTAGATAATATTTCTGAAATAGATTTCTGCATTTCCATTCCCATTATTCTGTTATAGATATCTCTTTTACCTTGTAAATCTAGAGTTTTAATTACTAAGAAAATATCCTTCATTATTTGCTTCTCTTGATTAATTTGATTTTTTTGATTTTTATCGTATTTGTTCAATTTATGCACCTCCAAAACTTAACTATGCCACAATGTTACTATCCTTTGCCAAGTTTGTCAACACACTTTCTTGACTTTGTTAAGATTTTTATATAAAATACTAACAAATAGGAGGTAACTTTAATGAACATAAGATTATTTGAATTAAGAAAAAAATTGAAATTAAGTCAAGAAGCTTTTGGTGAGAAGCTTGGAGTTACAGGTGCAGCAATATCAAAAATTGAATCAGGTCAAAGAAACCTTACAGAACAAATGGTGTTAGCCATTGGTAGAGCATTTAACACAAATGAAGAATGGCTTCGAAGTGGTGAAGGTGAAATGTTTGAATCTATAGATATTGATTTTTATTCTGTTTTTGGTGAAAAAGAATCTACTATGGATGCAATGGATCGAGCTATTATAACTCAATATATGAAGCTATCTCCTATAGAGAGAGATGTTATCAAGAGTTATATAAAAAAAGTTGTAGATAAATCAAATTAGTCAGAAGGTTTTTTTATTATTCCTTTAGCAATAATATAAATTTTTTTCAGTTTTTTTTCATCTTTGGTGCTCAGTATTAACTTAATTGTTTTATCTTTTATATTTTCCATTTAAACTCCTAATCGCTAAGCGAACGTTTGTTCGCATTGTAATTATAACATATTGAATTTTAATTTCAATAATGGATTGTAAAAACATGTAATTAATCACTAAGAAACATAAATTGAAAAAATAACTTTCTAGAAAGCGAGAGAATTATGGGTTCTATCCAAAAATATATAGGTAAAGGCAAAACAAGTTATAACGTAAGATATGATGTATATAACGATTATGGTAAAAGAATACAAAAAAGAAAGTCATTTGACCGCTTCAGAGATGCAAGAGATTTTTTATTGAAATCAGAACATAATCTTAGAGAAAAATCATATATAGAGCCTTCAAAATCTTCAGTTAGTAGTTATTTAAATGATTGGTTAGAATCATGTAAAACTTTATTAGCACCAAATACATACAATGGTTATAAAAGAAATATTTTCCATATATGCAGTATTATAGGACATATGAAACTACAAAATCTATCTCCACTAGATATACAAACTGCATATAAAGAACTATCAGCTCCAGCTCCTAAATCTAATTTATCAGGAACAAGCTTATTATATATTCATAGAACAATATCTAGAGCTTTTTCTCAAGCAGAAAAAATGAGAATTATTAATAAAAACCCATGTTACTATGTTGATGCCCCAAAAAAAAATAATTACAAAGCTTCTTTTTTTCATCCTGATGAAGTAAAAGAGTTAATAATTAAAAGTAAAGATAGTGATATCTATATAGGGATTATACTTGCAGTAACTAGGGGATTACGAAGAGGTGAAATACTTGGTCTTAGATGGAATAATATTGATTTTAAGAATAGGATAATTCATATTGAAAATAATATTTATTGGGAAAACTCCAAATGGAGATTAACAAAAACTAAAAGTGATAAAAGTAATAGATCAATACCTATTTCGCCAAAATTGATGGATGATCTAAAAAAACAAAAACAGCTTCAGAATAAATATAAGGAAATGTTTTGGGATAAATATTATAAGTCTGAATTTGTTTGCACATATAAAGATGGTTCACTTATTCATCCTGGTACTTTCTCTAATATTTTCAAAAGACTTTTAGAAAAGAATAGCATTAGACATATTAGATTTCATGATTTAAGACATACTGCTGCAAGCTTAATGCTTAAAGAAGGAATACCCATGAAAGTTGTTTCTGATTTACTAGGTCATTCATCTCTTTCAATAACTGCAGATTTATATTCACATGTATTTGATGATATGAAAAAAGAAGCTGCTTATGTAATGGATAAATTTATGTAATTTTGTCACAACTTTGTCACAACTCATACGTCCTAGTATAATATTTGAGTAAACGTGTACAATCTTCATAAAATCAGAAACCCTTTAACAGCAGTCCTTAAAGTCCTTACACGGACATTAACAAACTATAAGGGTATCATCATTCCCCGACTGGAAATCGTGTTTACCTTAACGGGTAACGAGGGTTCGAATCCCTCTCTCTCTGCCACAAAAGCCCTATTCAAAGGGCTTTTCGAGTATTTCGAATCATTAACAGATCTCTTGAATTCAATAGAAAGTCCTTCTTGGTGCTCATTTTGGTGCTCAGACTTACGAGATTAAGCCATAGTCGATTGTATCATTGAACTGATTCATTTGTTATTAATAGCGCGTTTAATTACAGAGTCAATGCTGTTGGCAGCTTCTTTCTTCTTCTTATCAATAACATACATATAAGTATCTGCTGTAATTGAAGTATTGCTATGCCCAAGCATTATAATACTTTTAAAAGTGGTTAAAATGCTTGATTTCATGGTGGTTTTAAAAGTCAGAAGCTAAAGTGCTGACCTCATAGTATACATCAGGGCTTAACACCCTAGACTTTTCTATAAAGATATCATTTTGATGTGATGTTGCTTTAAGTATCATTTCTTTAAGTGCGACCAAAATCTTTAACACCAATATTATTTTTTTCTCCCAAATAGTATTACAAACTATTCATTTGACACTATTTTTATAAAAGATAATGGATTGATTTCATATGTAGTTTCATTCAAAGTGAAAAGAGCAGGGCTATTACTAATATTCTCAATAATAATTGTATTATTAATAGCAAAAATTCTTAATTGAACATCACTATCTAATGTTATTTGTCCTAGTGATTCAATATACTCAGAGTGAAAGGGTAATGCGCTTATTATTCTAATTACTTTCTTATGGGTAATAAAAGTTTCACCTGTAAATATGTTTATTTTTTCCAAATGAGCGGAAGTTGCTCTAATTTTTTGTTCTATTTCAGAAAAGTTACTATAAATCAGATAATCATCAATCTCTAGAACATATGAATGTTTTACATTTGTATGATACTTTATAGACTTTTCATAGTAATTTTTAGTACTTTTAAAATCGCTATTTGGAATGGAAATTAATATTAATGGTTGTAGCTTGGAACCCTTTTTTAGTACACTAGCTTCAACATGATTACATATTAATTGATCTTCAACGCCTTTCCATGATGTATATACATGCTTATTTATATATGTTACTTTATTCCCACCATAAATTAAGTATCCTATTTTATGATCAATATTTAAATATCCATTATGCTTGATCTCAACAATATCATCACTACTTCCTCCCCAATATCCCTTGAATTGATATGATTTTTCATGAGTAAATAATGTAACATACCCTTTGGCTACAGAAGGCAACATCTTTATATTTTCATTTCTGATGCCAATTAACCCTGTATGAAACTTTTGTATTTTACAATCTTTATTAATGACAAACTCCTCGATATATATTGTTATTCCATTTGGTAATGATACAAACGATATATCTTGTATTATCTTTTTATCATCTCTTAATATTTTACAAGTGCTACAAAAACCATTCTCTTTTCTATATATATCTTTTTTTATAGTATCTCTAATGTCTCTTTCATTACTTAATGATTTTGGCATTTTTCTATCTTCAAATTGTATTTCACCTGTCAAACTACTAATGATAGGTGTAATCACCCACATCCCTTCTTTAGGTAAAGTAAACGCCATAACTTTATTTCTAAAACTAAAGCAAGAAAAGCTATCTGCTTTTCGATGAACAATACTACCTCCAAAAGGAAACTCAAATACTCCTTTTTGGTTGCTGTTTATATCTTCTATACTAAGATTTGTACTTTTATCTCCAAAATATGTGTGTAATAAAAATGAAAAGGCAATAATAATAGCATTCCCATGTTCCATCATTTTTAAGCTATAATGACCATGTTCATCAATCTTTTGATCTTTAACATCTTCAAGCAATGTTCCTGCCTTGTGACTATCTTGTAACTTTTCTATGTAAGTGATACTTTCCTTTTCATAATAAGTTGATTGTTCCTTATTATAGAATAGACTCATAATTGTATGTAAGTAATGGACACCATGGTATCGGTTATACCACCAGTCTTGTCCTTGAATCGGTACTAGCAACCCGTCATCTTGAAACCATGTTTTTAGAGCATAATCATACACTTTTTCAGTATTATATAAAATAGCTTCAGGTAGCTCATTTCCTGTCATTTTCAAAAAAGTAGCAGACTCAAATTTTAATAAAATTCCAGAAGCCACGTAACCTGGATGTAAAAAAGAATGGTTTTCAGTTGTAAAATCTGGATGGAAGGTAACCCCTTTCATCCAATGATTCCGTAACGATTTACCATTAAATAAGTCTGTATTCATTCGATCCTTTGAAGTACTAATGGAATTCATACACCACATAGAAAAAGCTTCTAACCATTTATCTCGGTTAGGATGTTTTTTGTATAATACTAACGCTCCTACAATACCAAGTGCTGTCCAAGCATTTTCTTCACTCTGTGTATCAAAGTATGTACCTGTTCTTGGTAATTCTTCACTCCATCTATTAGCAAAATTAGTGACTATTTTTTCTATCATCTTCATGATTTCATCATCAACTTTATCGTGTAACAATAATGCGGTGATGGCTAAAAATGTTCCTGTACGACCAACAGAAGTTGCTCTAAAAAACTCATCATTTTCTCCACCCCATTTGGTCCCGTTAGCATATACATTGTCACTTTTTTCTCTGACACAATCTTTTGGACCAACATCATGGGTGAAGCATAAATAACGCATGCTTTTTATAGCCTTATCTTCAAGCTCTTCTCTTTTTACACCTGTAATAGATTCATCATATTCCCCATATTTCGCTAATAATGCAAATATAAACATTGGATACGCTGTTTCTACTCCATAGAAATAACTACCACCAAAGAAATGGCCACAATTCTCACGCTTATCCCATAGTGTGAATTCTTTATTTGCAAATGGTAGCCACTTTTGTAATATTGTGTATAATCTTTTAGATGTTTTATTTATATGTAGATTAGAAAAATCTATTGTATTAAATTCTTGTACCATCAGATACCCCCAACATTTATTACAGTATACCAATTTTTAATAAAAATACTTTATCCTAAACCTACAAAAATACACTTTTTAAGCAATACTTATTTACTATTCTTAATTAACTTGTACGATTCATTAATGATAACATCATCAATATCCGGTTGAAATGGACCAGCTAATCTAACCATCATAAAGTTTTCGCCCTCATATCCACCATGTAGTAACACTTCTTTGGTTGGGATATACCCACTGATACTATTAGAGTAGCCTAATACTATGATATTTTCATTAGATAGCTTTTTTATCATTTTTCCCATATCACTTGCTATTTCATTTTCTAAAGCAATTATGCATGTAGTCTCATCAAAACGAATTATATTTATATAAAATGGTAGTTTACTAAATATAACACCCTTATCCATATTCTCAATAACTGCCAGTGCTGATTCTCTTCTATAGGGAGCCTCCTCTTTATTATTATAGATTTGCTCAAAAAATGATTTGTCCTTTATATTTGTTTGAAGATAAAACTGAGTTTCTTTAGTACATAAAGACATAATAATTTTTTTCCATTTAGTAGATTGTAATGCAGCACTAATTTTTGTTACTAGTTTCAAAGACCCTTTATGTAATTGATCAAAATCACATGAGTAAAAATACTCATCATCAGAACAGCATCTTGGTTTAATATCTGCGCCACACCCTTGTAAAAAAACTACTTCGGCACTAGGATACACTTTTTCTAGTTGTACTCTTACTTCACCTACAAAATCTGAAGATATTAGGTGATTACCACTACCTATTGCCGAAGGATGACAGGCATAGTTATAGATAATACCTTTAAGAACATTTTTATTATCTACTAGTTTTATAATGAACAAATCTTTATCCATCGCTTCATCATTATCATATGGTCTGAACGCTATTTTCCCATCAACTGGTAATCGTCTACTTATCCCAAAGGTAGATTCACTTTTATTAATAGACATCTCACCTTCTATTAAATTAGATAACCCTTTTGAAATTAAACATAAAATGCTATTTTTAATTCTCATATAATAAGCTTCATCAACAGAAAAATCTATGGATTCCTTTTCTCCATGAAAAAAGAAAGTATCACTAGCCATACTATATGGCCTATGATTTCGTTTTTCCATATTGTCCCCCGTAATGGCGACTGATGAATGAGTATGAGAATAATTGATAATAATTTTATCTGATGAGATATTATATTTCTCATAAATCGCTTGTTTGATGCCATCTGAAAAACTTCGATCACCGTATACCACATCAAGTGTTATGAAGATAACCATCGTTTTCTCTTTAATTAGAACTACACTAACATAGGTATCATCATGAACACCTTCACTTTTTTTAATTCGCGAAGCAAACCCACATTGTAATACTGGAATAGTAGGTGTTATGATTTCTTTTCCTAACCAAAACTGCATATACCGTTCTCCATTTACTTTCATAATTTTACACTTTATTAGATAGACAGTCAAAACAACCTATGAACAGATAGTGTAAAATGGTTTTGGGATTCACAGAGAAAGAAAACCCCCATATAATTAACTTTTAACAATCATCCTTATTGTTTTAGTGGACATTTAATCCACTCTCCCTACCGCCAAATATTACTTTAATATATTTTTGCTGTTACTTATCCAATAATTATTCGAAGTAGTGTACTGAAAAATAAAATAGAACTGAATCTTTTTGACTCTTTTTTGACTCCATTTCTACGACAAACCTATCTATACTTAAATATACTTACAGTAACATATTCACTTACACAAACCCTTTAATATCAGTGCTTAAAGATATCTAAATGAACTTATTGTTACTTAGCGAATCATACGGGTCGACGACTGGAAATCGTGTTATGTAGAAATACATACGAGGGTTCGAATCCCTCTCTCTCTGCCACAAAAGCCCATTTAATGGGCTTTTGTTGTTGTTACTGTTTCTTATTAAAGTTATTATAATCTTCTTTCTGGTTACAT
The DNA here is from genome assembly GCA_030592085.1 of Clostridia bacterium. Classification (GTDB taxonomy): domain Bacteria; phylum Bacillota; class Clostridia; order DUPQ01; family DUPQ01; genus JAFGUQ01. The sequence goes on from JAUUZV010000038.1 coordinate 11,809, forward strand.
TAAAATTATTCTTTATTGAAAACATGTAGCAAATTTAATACAAGTATTTTGATTCTGAATACTAATTTAACCGCATTAGTATTTCTTCCCCAATTCTTTCAATTATTCTTTCAGTGGAAAATTTAGACTTTTTCTCAATCTTTTTTATATTCTGTATTTCAGTTAGAAATTTATTAAAATTTCTAACTCTATATTTTTCAAGTTCTCTTTGTTCTGCCATGTATTCAAAAATCCCAATAACAATATCTTGGTATGTAGATGAAAAATCAAGCTCAAGCTTTCTTGCTAAGCTCGGAAGTATTTTTTCAAATAGCATCCTTTTTGGTTCTATCTGAGAAAATTTCATCATCTTACCAATTTCACATAATGCTTTATCAGGAATAGATAGTAAACTTTCAAAAATAAACTTGTCATCATCTTTGATATCAATATAATATTCATTCCCTTTAAGGTTTTTTAAAATACGCATAGCATCACAATATCCCATTTTTAAATTTGTATTAATAAGTTCATTATTGAAATTTAAAGTTGATCCTAATTTTTTAGAAGGTTTAATACTAGTTATTTTTACATTCTTATTTTCAACTTTCCTTATAATTCCATTTCCTAGAGTTCTTATCGCAATAATTTCATCATATCCTTTTCTGATTAAAAGATTTATTGGAAGGTTATCATATAATCCTCCATCTAGGTAATATTTTCCATCAATTGGTTCAATTCTAAACACAGGGAAATTTGCACTTGCGATTATATAATCTAGCATTTTGCCTTTAGGTATATCCTCTTTATATAGCTCTAAAGGTTTCAGATCTGAGACTGAAACTGTAACTAAGCCATAATCTATTTTAGATTTACGCATTTTTTCTTCATTTATTACTGAACCTAAAAATTCTCGTATTTTTGTAGTGTCAAGTCCCTTGTTTCCTATAATATCTTTTGCTTTTGAGTAAATATATTGAAGAGATTCCTTGTCAGTTATTGTATTCAATAAGTTTTTTATTTGCAATTGATCAAGTTCAAAAAGCATACTAGTATCCATTTTTTCCCACCAAGCATACCCTAATTCAAAATCTCCTTGTGCTATGGCAGCACCATTGATTGCACCTATTGAAGTGCCTACAACTCCATCAAATTCATATCCTTCTTCTAGCAAAGCTTTTATTGCGCCCATTTGAAAAGCTCCCTTTGCACCGCCACCTTCTAAAGCTAATCCAAGCATAATACCTCCATCTATAATACACACTTATAATGTATTAATTCTTCTATTTCTATACAATAATTTTACTTATTATTAATTATTTAATGCATATTTTCCTTTTATTTTTTACTGTTCCATTCTGCAAGTATTTTTTTATATTCCTTAACAACCAAATCTAAAACATCATACCAAGAAATATAAATATCTTTTCTTGCATTTTGGCCAACTTCTCTAATCCGATTAGACACTAAAGCAGTATTTATAGTTAATGCAAAGTCCTCCGTAGTTTCTTTTGATAAAAAAACATTATGTCCATCTATCAATCCCTCTGCTGAATTGCTCCCGCGAATTAGTACCGATGCACAACCACAAGCTGCAGCCTCTCTTATCACCAAAGGCGCATTATCGTATACAGAAGGAAATAACAACAAATCACTACTTGCATATATTTTCTTTAGTAATTCTCTATCCATTACTTTACCAATAAAGCTCACCCTACTAGACATACCTTGTTTCTCAACCATTTCTTGCATCGCTTTCCTGTCTTCACCTTCTCCAACAAACAACATATTAAATCGTTTATTTTGACGTGCTAATGCTCCTAATGCTTCTATGATAATATCAGTATTTTTTATAAAAGTAAGTCTACCAACAAACAATAGGAGTGGTGCTTTTTTCTCAAATTTGTATTTATTAAATATTTCTTTTTTTATAGCTTCACTTTTATGAGTTATTGGCATATCACATCCGTTAGGTATAACAGTGATTTTACCCTTATATCCATATTCACGAAGTGTATTTGCTGTTCCATGGCTTACAGACCAAACATAATCACACCTTGTATAAAAAGCCGACACATATTTTGCAACTATTTCACCTGGTATATCAATGTTTAGCTTTAGGCGCATGTTTATATCTTCTTTATATTTCGAATGAAATGTTGATATGTGTGGAATA
>JAUUZV010000028.1 GCA_030592085.1 Clostridia bacterium
AGGTTCAATCACATCTCTAGAAGAAATCAATGATGTAACTTTCGTTTCTCCTACAATGCTAATACCAGTTAAATTATCTGATTTTGCTACAGTTGATTTTGTTAACACAAATACAAAATCATATAATAAGGTTAATGGAGTAGATGCTCTTACTATTTCAATTCAAAAACAAAGTGGTTATAATACTACTGAAGTCGCCCATAAAGTTGAAGATGAAATTGCTGATATTTTAGATGATTATCCAAATGTAACAGTTACTACAATTTTTGATCAATCAGATTATATTGACCAAATGGTTGGTAATGTATCATTAAGTGCATTAATTGGTGCCATTTTAGCTGTATTAATATTATATATTTTCCTAAAAGATATAAGGCCAACATTTATTGTAGGAATTGCAATTCCTATAAGTGTTATTGCCACTTTTGTATTATTATATTTTAGTAATATAACATTAAATGTAGTATCAATGGGAGGATTAGCCCTTGGAATTGGGATGTTTGTGGATAATTCCATTGTTGTTCTAGAGAATATTTATCGCTTACGTAGTGAAGGCATGAGTAAAAAGCAAGCTGCTATCATTGGAAGTAAGAATATAACAGGTGCTATTGTTGCTTCTACATTAACAACTATTTCTGTTTTCATTCCTGTTATCTTTCTAAAAGGAATGACTGCTGATATTTTTAAAGATATGGCTGTTACAATCGCATTCTCATTATCAACTAGTTTATTTATCGCTTTAACATTTGTTCCAATGCTCTCATCCAAAATTCTTAAAAAAGATGCTTCAACTCATCACAAATTCTTAGATCGCATGAAAAAAGCTTATACACGAGTTTTAACATGGTCATTAAAAAGAAGAGCGGTTGTATTATTATTAGCGTTATTAATATTTGCTGGTAGTGTTTATGGCGTTTTAGATATGGGAACTGAGTATTTCCCTGCTACTGATGAAGGTCAAATTTCAATCAATGTTATCATGGAAAAAGGAACCTCATATTCAAATACTGTTAACGAAGTACAAATTATAGAACAAGCATTAAAAGACTATGATGATATTGATATAATTAACGCTACTGTTGGTGGGTCAAGTTTCTTCATGAATTTTGGTTCTTCATCATTTGACTCAGGTAGTATAACCATTAACTTGGTTTCTTCTGAAGATCGTGATAAAACAACTTTAGAATTTGCTGATTTATTACGAGATGACTTACAATCTTTATCACAAGCTGAAATAGTTGTTGATGTAGTTGAACAAAATGGTATGGCTATGATGACAGGTTCTGGTGTTTCAGTTGAAATCCTAGGTTCTGATTTACAAGTACTTGAAATGATTGCAAACGATATTAGAGATCAAGCACTAACTATAGAAGGTGTACTAGATTCTGAAACATCACTTGAAAAAGGATCACCTGAATTAGTAGTTTTACCTGATAATACAAAAGTTGCAATGAGTGGATTAACTACCTATCAAATTGCACAACAAGTATCTACAGTAATACAAGGTTCACGATTGTCTTCAGTAATTATTGATAATGAAGATATTACACTTAGACTTATGAATCCAGAAGAAATTACTAAAGAAACTATTGGTGATATTGAGTTCACTACCCCATATGGAACTACTGTTGCTTTAAAAGATCTAGCTGAAATTAAAGAACAAGTTGGTTATACCTCAATTTCAAGAAAGAGCCAAACTAGAATGCTTACTGTTTCTACAACAATTGACGAAGGATATGACACTGGAACCATTGGTGATGAAATGAATACAATTATTGATGATTATGATGTTCCTGAAGGATATCAGATTAACTTAAGTGGTGAAGCAGAAGAAACAGCATCTGCTTTTAAAGATTTGTTATTTGCTATGATTATTGGTGTCGTTTTAGTTTACATGATTATGGCAGCACAATTTGAATCACTTAAGCACCCATTTATAATATTATTTGCTGTTCCATTAGCTTTTACAGGAGCTTTCTTAGCTCTGTTAGTAGTAGGCTCCCCATTAAGTGTGCCAGCCTTCCTTGGAATGATTATGTTAACTGGAATTGTAGTTAATAATGGAATTATCCTAGTTGATTATATTAATCGTTTACGTCGTGATGGAAACCCTGTTAAACAAGCAATACTTATTGCAGGTCCAATAAGATTGCGACCAATCTTAATGACATCAACAACTACAATATTAGCATTAGTTCCTCTATCCCTTGGAATTGCTGAAGGAACTGAAATGTTAATACCATTAGCTGTAACTGTAATTGGTGGATTACTCTTCTCTACTACCTTAACTCTTATTATTGTTCCTGTTCTATATAGTTTATTTAATAAAGATAAAAAGAAAAGCAAGAATAAGAAAAAAGGGAAAAAGAAATGAAAAATAAAAAAGAATTAATTATGAAATCTGTGATGTCATTAGTAGAAAAAAAAGGCATCACAGGTTTAACTGTTTCTGATATTGCCAAACATGCTGGAATTGGTAAAGGAACAATTTATGAATACTTTAGTTGTAAAGAAGATATATTCTTTAAAGCTATGGAGTATGGCATTGGAATTTGTGTTAAAGAAATATCTGAAAAAACTTTAGAAAATCAACCAGATTTCAAACAAGCTATTAATAATTTTATTAATATCTCATATGATATTGTTAAATCTGGAATATTTTTATCATTTACTAACGATTCAAAATTTTTTGCATTTGACTCAGGTAAATTTGATGAAATAAGAGAAATGATGACAACACAGTTTAAACCTGTTTTAATGGTGAGTGATAAGATAAATAAAATTGGCATAAGTGAAAACCTTGTTAAAAAGCCAAGTAATCCTTTAACCCATTTTGTTTTTGTTAATATGGTTTTATCAACTGTTATGCAAACAGTTCATGGAACCATAGAAAAAGGTGAAGAAACCAATGAGTTTTTGTATCAAATGGCACTAAAACTTTTTAATTAATAAAAAATTATTATAAATATCTAACTATACAATTAATTGTTAAAATACTTTTAATATAATTAACTTTATTTTGCATAATCTCGTCTGTTTGAGGTTTTTTATTAATTATTTCACAATTCATATCAAGACTATCATACTTACCACTATATAAATTATTGTATTTAAGTAATTCTATTACTTTTATACTCTCTCCAAGGGTGTTAATAAATTTCCCAATTCCCAGAAGATTTTCAAAAGAATCAGTTAACCCTGGAATAAGCGGTATTCTAATCCATATATTATTATGAGTTTTTGATATATATTTAATATTATTTTTTATTAATTCATTTTTTGATCCTGTTAATTTTTTATGAGTTTTACTATCGAAGTGTTTAATATCAGCAATAAATATATCAATATAATTAATAATTTTCTCAATATTCTCTTGTTTTACATTTAATGCACTTTCAATCGCTGTATTAATTCCCTCTTCTTTACACTTTTTAAGAAGACTTAATGTGAATTTTGGATATAGAAGACATTCCCCACCGGTTATTGTTATACCTCCATTTGTTTCAATATAATAGTCCTTATCTTTTACAATCTCATTAAATACCTCAATTACATTCATATCCTTTGATGTCACTTCTAAGGCTTTTGTAGGGCAAACTTCACAACATTTCATACATAATGTACAATTATCTCTATTAAAGTAATGTTTTCCCTCTTCTATAATATGACAATTATTTTCACAAACATCAAAACAACGCCCACATAATATACTATTATGAGATATAAATACAATTTGGTTTTCATGATTAATTGACTCTGGATTGTGACACCATTTACAAGATAATGAACAACCTTTTAAATACACTACAGTTCTTAACCCAGGTCCATCACTTAATGAGGCTCTTGAAATATTATTAACTTTAGCAATATCTGGTAACATATAATTTCTACCTTTGTAATTATTTAACTATTTTTAAAGTATTTTATGCTTAGTTCTATTTATTATATGCTCTTGCATATTTTCATCTAGTAAAATAAACTTTTGACTAAAACCAGATACTCTTACAGCCAGATTTTTATGTTTTTCAGGATTCTTTCTAGCGTCAATAAGTGTTTCTTTATCAATAACATTAAATTGAATATTAGAAAGCCCTTTCTTGCCTGCTACCATTAATAAGTCAACAAAATAATCTAAATTTTTGTCAGTAAATAAATATGGATCTACTTCTACAATTGCAGAAGTTGTTCCAGGTGCAAGTTTTGTTGGTAAATTTGAAAGAGAATTTAGAAGTGCTGTAATTCCATTAAAATCTCTGCCTTGCATTGGCGACACACTATATGCTAGAATATCTCCACTTCGCCTACCATCAGGTGTAGCAGCTGTTAACTTACCATGCTCTACCATCCATAAAAACGTAAATGGTTGCGGATGAAATCCTTCACCAATTACTGAAGGAATCATTTGAATATACTTACAAGTATATTCCATTATTTCATATGCCAATTTATCAACTTCTGGAAAATCATTTCCATACTTGGGTGCATTATTTATAAACTCAAGTCTAATGGCTTCATCGGGATAGTTGTTTTTCAATTGGAAGACAAGTTCTTCTAATGTATATTTTTTTTCTATAAATACAAGTTTTTCAATTGCTGCTAGAGAATCAGCTAAATTTGGAATTCCTAAAATCATTATTTGATAATAATTATATATTGGTCCTCCAGCACTAAAATCTAAACCTTTTTTTATACAGCCTTCTGTTAACAATGATTTATACGCTAAAGGAAAATTCTTTGCAGCAACTAAAATTGATGAATTTGTTAATTTACATACTAAATCAACCATTCTTTTTATTTGTTTATAAACTGCATCTTTTAAAGCATTAAATGTTAAAAGACTATTTAATTCACCAGTTTTAACACCAGGATTATTCTCAGAATTTATCATACTTTTTCCATTATTAAGAGCATATTCAATAGCCTTTAGTACATTCAATCGTCCTGAAACTGCATGAGGATTTGATTTGCCAGGTATACAAGTTTCTACACATCCAATAACACCATAATCTCTTGCATCTTTTATTTTTATATCTCTTAAAGTAAGGGACTCAATCATTACATCATCGCAGAAGAAAAATGGAACTCCTTTTTGAACATGCCCTACCACTTCTAATGCTCTTTTCATAAATGCTTTTGGAGTATTACTTGAAAATCTAACAGAAAGGCATCTAACAAAATCTAGTGCCTCTGTTGCATCAAGCATAAGATAGGATAGTTCATTAACACCGTCTAATCCGTTTTTTAAACAACCACCAATTGTAGATTGTTGAACATCATAATCTCTATATAACTTTAACCAAAGTAAACATATTAATTCAAATGCTTTTTCTTTGGTTAAAATACCTAAATCTATATCTTTTTTATAATATGGAAATAATATTTGGTCTAATCTCCCCAAAGAATTAGCATTAATTCCATCTTCCCATGTATTAATAATATGTGCAAACCACAAACTTTGTATAGCTTCCATGAAATTTCTTGCCCGATATTTAGGAACACGTTCACAAACTTTTTTAATTGCTAAAAGTTCTTCTTTTCTCTCCCCTTCATATTCAATTTGCATTTCATCAGCTAATTTAGCATACTTTTCTCCAATGTTACAACTTGCTTCACATACCATCTCTAATGACTCATAGAAAAGTAATTCATCTTTTGATAAATTTTCTTTTTCATTACGTGAGCTTTTTATTTTATCTAATAAACCACTAAATCCATATTTTAGTACAGATTCATATGAAAGAATTGAATGGTTATGTGTCCCACATGAACCTCTTGCAGCATATTCATTAATCAATGAAAGCTCGCTATCATCAAGTATTATATTATTTTTCGATTCATTGTAAGGATATAAAAAAGGATCGGATGTATCAAAAATCATTTTAGTTAGTTCTTCTTTTTCGTTACTTTTTAAATTACTATTTTCAATATATTTAGTCCAATCTTCCTTATTATTATTTTTTGATTGTATTAACATTTGAACATATTCTTCTAAATCACTAGGAAAAGCACCATCGCTATAATTATAACCAACAATTAATTCTCCATCTGAAATATATGGTTTAAAGTTTTTTATTACAGCTACTAACGAGGAAGCTGGTAAAAGATAATTATTTCTTTTTTCGTTGGGCAGGTTATAATATCCTTTAATATAATTATATAATTTTTGACCCATATATTTTTGAGAATCAACATTATTATCAACAACTCGTTCTTTTATTATGGAGCATCTATCTGTTATCTTATATCTCATATCTTTCATCTCCCCATATTTATTGTTATAAAATAATTCAATATTTTTATAACCAGTAGGTGTGCAACCAAATTCTTTTAGAAATGCTTTATCAAATCCACTAGGTGTTTCATATCCAAATTCTAAAGCTATATCTGTTATTTTTCTCCCTTTAATAAGTTCATGACAAGCCAATTGCATTCTTCTATTTCGTAAATATTCTAAAAAAGTTATACCCATTTTATTTTTAAATTTTGTAGAAAAATGCCAAGTAGAATAACCAGCATACTTAGAAATTGCTGTTAGTGTTAAATTCTTATCTAAGTTTTCGTTTATATATTTAATGACTTTTTCCATAACGATCTTAATGACCTTCTTTTTTTATTAACTCGAAAAACACTTATCAACATAAAATATACATCATTAAGATAATATTTACTAATCCATTTTTGTTGTATATTATAAACTTTTAATTAGCTTTATAAGATATACATAATCTTCAAAAGTGACTTCAGGTGGAATTGAATGATCACTATGGTATATATATCCGCCATTTTTCATTGCAGGAACTACTTTATTAAGAATCTCCTCTTTTATAGCTTGTTTTCCTTTTGCTAATTCTTGAACATCAATATTACCCATAAAACAAAGATCTTTTCCATATTGTAATGAAAGTTTTGCTACATTTTGATCTGCCTTTGACTCAATTGCTTGTAACACATCTAATCCTTCATTAATGAATAGTGGAATAAGCTCTTTTACTTTTCCACAACTGTGCATAAAAAAATCAAGATTTTGGCTATGTAAATAGTCACCTAGTTTTCTGTGTTGTTTATGCAGAGTCCTTTTGTATACAGCTGGTGAAATTAATAATCCCCCAGTATGGCCTAAATCTTCAATTAAAAAGTATCCATCAACTTTCATCCCTAATGATAGTGCTTTTTTCATGGTTTCAATAATTAAATCAGTATGTAATTCAAACATTTCTTCAAGAAATTTTTCATCAAGGGCACTGTCCATTAATAATTGTGTGAATCCTCGATGACGCCAAGCAGCCTCAAAAGGGCCATATGAGTTTATAAATAAATAATTATTATTAGAATATAATTGATTTATAGAGTTAATTGAGTGTTCCCATGTTTGGTCATCTTCATATTGCATAAAATATGACTGTTCATTAACACGGCTTAGATTATCGATATCAACTTTTAACCTAATCTTTAATTCATTCCAAATTTCTTTACTTGACGTTACATGATTATACATATGCATAGTTCTCGATTTACCAATGAACTTATCAGCTGTATACCCACAGCGATCTTTTACAGTAATCATCCCATTTTCACTTTTAATTAATTTTGTTGATTGTCTTAGTGAGTTATCAAGATAAACCATTGAAAAATCAAATTTAAAATGTTGTTGTAAAGACAAGTTAAGATTTAACCCATCCTTATTATATATTTTAGTCTTATCTTGTAGAGCCTTTATTGCACCTTGCTGCTCCCATGAGGTAAGTGTATCTTCCCAGAAACTATCATATAAAGGAATATTTGCTGTTTGTTTTGTTTTAATTACTTGTTTGACTAGTTCTCTACTATTCATCATCCTGCCCATAGTACTTATTAGCTCCATGTTTTCTAAGGAAATGTTTATTAATCAAAAAATCATTTATTCCTTTAACATTATCGTTTAATACATATGTGCGATATGCCATTTCAGCAATTGTTTCAAGAACTTTTGCATTTTTCACAGAATCAAATGCATCTTTACCCCAAGAAAATGGACCATGGTTTGCCACAAGAACTCCTGGTAATTCTCTTTCATCTAAGTTATTAAATCTCTCTACTATAATCTTACCAGTATTTTCTTCATAATCAATTTCGATTTCTTCATTAGTTAGAGTACGTGTACAAGGTATTTCTCCTCTAAAATGATCAGCATGAGTTGTACCTAATGCCATAATAGGAACTTTAGCTTGTGAAAATGAAGTTGCCCATGATGAATGAGTGTGAGTAATACCACCAATTGTAAGAAAATTATTATATAAATACAGATGAGTAGGTGTATCACTTGAAGGATTAAGTTGTCCTTCAAGTTTTTCACCATCTAATGATACAACAACTAACTGTTCTATCTTTAGTTCTTCATAAGGGATTCCACTTGGTTTAATAATCATAATCCCCTCATCTCTATCTACTGCACTTACATTACCCCAGGTAAAAGTTACTAAACCATATTTCTCTAATTGTTTATTAGCTTCTAGAACTTGTTTCTTTAATTTATATAATAAAGCCATACTTTCTCCTATTACTTAATTGGTCGTTCTAATAAATCGCTATCTATTAATTTACCATCTTTAATCACATATGTTTTAATAGCAAATCCATTTAATGATAACGCTTCATTAACACCAAGTGGAATAGATATAATAGTAGTTTCCTTAGTAGTGTTTGTACTATTATATAACCTAACTACATAATTTTCACCATTTTCACTTAACTTCAAAGTTTGTAGTAATATTGCTTGATTTGACAGAGTAATTATTGGATTTATGGTTTTACCCTCACCAGCTGGATAAGCTGTAATTACATAAGGTTTTTCATTATATGCCAACGCTATTTTATCTATCTTTTCTTTAATGATTGTTTCTTCACCAGCTAAAAGCATAAATGAATATATTCTCTCACCTTGATCAATTCTTGGATAAATCCTATCATCAATCATCATAGGTTTAATACCTTTTGGATGTCCTGAATAACCAGGAGATCTAACTAAACTAAGATTTATAGTTCCTTTTTGATAGAATGAACCATATAAACAATTATTAATAATGACAAAAGCTTTATTCTGATTACTATCAAAAGCTCCACACCATTTCTGTGAGACACATTCAGTTCCATCTTCAAATAAACGCTCAAATCCATTTGCAGTCTGTCCTATATATGCAGCTTTTCTCATTGTAGTAGGAACAGATAATCGTAACATTTTTTCTTTTTCATTCCAATATACTCTAACTTTTACTTCTACATTTGTCCCACTTTTAGGAATCAGGTAAGAAATAATTGCAGCTGAATCACCATATTTAAAGTATGCATCAATTACCACTCTAGAATCACCATCTTCAATAACTCTAACAGCATCAAATTCGTTTCTAGTAATTTGCCCAAATTCTTTTGCTTCTTTTACAGTCATTAATCTAAAATGGTCTAATAAATCATTTATTTTAGGTGTTTCCATTGCCCATGCATCAGAGCTATCATTATAAATTGCTAATCTAAATGCTGATTTTTCTAAATAATTTTCACCATTCACCTTATAGAAATCAATTAGTCCTGTAAGTTTAGAAATCTTAATGTCTAATTCATTTGTTTTAATTGATATATTTCCATTTTTCACATACTGCTTAAATTTATAGTTAATTTTCTTTTTAGTAATAGGTGTTAGAGTTAAATCAAAACGATTCATGGAAGATGGCTTTAATGTAGCTGTAAACACTACTTTTTTACGCCAATCCATGGCATGCAATCCTGAAGCTTCTCTTTCATTTTGACATGGAATTATTTTTCCATCTTGTTTAACTTTTGGAATTGAATAAACTTTAGACGAAACAAATTCATTCATATATTCACATTCAAATATACCTTCAATTTCATATGGATGAGGATTATAAGCAAAAATCGGTAGTATTCCATCTTCACCTTTGTCTTCTCCTCTTAATAACATATAAAATGCTTTTGTTTTAATTCTATTGGTTATTTCTAATCCATGTTCTAATTGTCTTAATGCATCTTCTTCAACTATTTGAATAGAAGAGCCTGGTAATATATCATGGAATTCACAGAACATTAAATCTTTTAATGCTTCTGTAGTTTGTTCTTTATCATAATCCATTACACCATTAGCACAGGCAGCACTCATCATTTTTTCTGTCATAAATAATTCATTTTCTAATAATCGGTGTTTTTGTTTTAATCTTATTTGTGAAGTATAACAGCCAACTGCAAAAGGATTAAGTGATTTATCAAAACTTTTCAGTTGTTCATTAGATTTTAGGTTTGTAAAATAATCTTCAGGAGTAGAATGAATAACATCTATATCAGTATTTTCTTTTCTAAATTGTTGAATTGCTTCTAGGTCTTCTCTAGATGGTCCACCACCATGGTTTCCAATTCCCCATAAAACCATACACACTTCTTTATTAGGATATTCACGTATAAAATCATTAATCTTTTTAACAGATTTACCTTTTCCTGATAAATAATGATGAAATGATCTAGAAGCAGTTACTTGAGAGTTATTAAACCCAACCCAGTTAAAGTCTTCTCCTGGAAGATCTTTTAAAACTTTTGATGGTCTAGAAAAAATGTACGAATCAAACCCTGCATGATTCATAATCTGAATCATTCCCTTTGAATGACCAAATGAATCAAAGTTAATAGCAGTTTTTGGCTCAATTCCAAATTTCTTGATAAAATAATTTTTCCCATATAACATTTGTCTAGCTAGAGATTCTCCAGATGGCATTGTACAGTCTGGTTGTAGATACCAGCCACCCATAATATGCCATTTCCCTTTTTTAACTAATAATTGTATCTTCTCAAATAAAATAGGTTCAAATTCTTCTACCCATTCATATAAAACAGCTTCATTATGATTAAAAACAAAACCATCATAGTTTTCACAAAAGTCTGCAGCTATTCTAAAGGTTGATAATGCTTCTCCAATACCTTCTTGACGTTGCCATAACCATACTGGGTCCAAGTGTGCATTACATACTAAATGTATTTTTTTCATTTTTTCACCTCTTGTTTTCCAATGAATTTTTACAAATGCATTATACCACATTATTTTTTTACCAAGGAACTTTTTTTCTTTTTATACGTTTAATATATATATACTTTTTTGTTCTTGCTTTTGACATGGCAGAAAGATAAAAGTTTTGATATAATACCCTTATACTTTCAAAAATTTCAAGGAGTAATTTTATGAACAATAATCTAATATTTGAACTATTAAGAAACATCGATATATCTGGTAAAATCATTATTTATATCATATTAGGTGTCTTTATCGCTGCCCTGATTATTAATGTTATAATCAAAATAAAATACATGTCTATTCGCAAGCAACTTGCCAGTAGACAACAAAGGCGAGCTGGTGTATTTAAAAATGAATTTCTAAATAAGATTGTACAAGAATACAAAGCTGCTGCTAGTAGTAGTTATAGCGAAGTAAATACTCAAGCAACTATTGAAAAAAGTTTTACGGATCATATGTATTACTATCAGATAGGTGAAAATTTTGTATCAAAAAGCATATCTACACTAATAGTTCTTGGTCTATTAGGAACATTTATTGGTTTAACTATTTCAGTTTCAGAATTAGTTGATTTACTAATGAGCGGTTCTACATCTGCAGCAGGGCTTGACTTAACAAATCTATTGTCAAACTTAGCTAAAGCTGCTAACGGAATGGGTACAGCCTTTATCACAAGTCTATTCGGAATATTCTTCTCTATTATTATGAATATTTTACTAGTTGTGGTTAATGGCTCTGATGAGAAAGAACGACTTATGGTTAGTATTGAAGAATACTTAGACAATACTATTGCCATATTAATTTCTAAAGATAAAGAAACAGAATATACTATGTTAAATAGTATTTTACGTGACACATTTATTGAATTTGGTGAAAAAATTGAAAACTCACTAAAAGATACTGTAAATGAATTTGGTAATAAATTAACTAATGTTGTAATGGATGTTTCAGTATCTTCTAAAGTATTAGATAATACTGTTGATCGATTTGATGCTAGTTTGCAAGATTTTGCCAACAATATGAAAGACTTTTCAAGTTTCAATACTAATTTAAGTAATAATATTGAAAAAATGGATGTTAGTTTTATAAAAATGGCACAGTCACTATCTGACTCATCAAGTCTAATTGAAAACAACTTTAACGCCATACAAACTTTCTCTGAAGATGTAAAATCAGCAGCTACTGAAATGTCTTCATTAAATCAAAAAGTAGTTACTGATATGCAGTCACTTGTCTCTCAAGTAGATAAATCAGTTAATGCTGTTAATACTCTTAGCTTATTATTAAAAGAGAGTTCTGAAACTAATACAAAAACTGTAGCAGATATTCAAGAAACCTTTAGCAAGTCTTTAATTGAAGTTAATAAAGCTATTGCTGATATGGCTAGATCAACTGGTGAAACTTATTCTAAAATTATGTTGGATAGTTCTAAGAGTATATCCAAAGAACTAAATCAAGGAATTTCAAAAGCCATGAAAGACTTAGAAAAAATTGTCATCTCCTTTGATGATAATCAGAAGATAATGGCCAAAACAATAACTAGTTTACCTGAACAAACACTGACCTATAATAAGTCAGCTACAGGAGAAATCAATAAGAAATTAGACGATATTAAGCAAGCGCTTACTGACTGATTACGAGGAGAAGCAATTTGAGAAAACGATATAGTAGAAATATAAATAATAGAAAACAGGAAGATAACTTTTGGCCATCTTTTGCTGATGTTATGTCAACAGTGGCATTAGTGTTACTTTTTCTTGTAATGATAGTATTTATTAAGAATATTATTATTTCAATCAATTTAGAAGATGAAAAAGTTGCCTTAAACGCTACTCAATTAGAGCTTGAAAATAAGATTGTAATTCTTACTAAAACTGAAGAAGAATTGGAGAATTTAGATAAGTTAAGTATTTTGCTAAATGAAC
This sequence comes from Clostridia bacterium, assembly GCA_030592085.1. Classification (GTDB taxonomy): domain Bacteria; phylum Bacillota; class Clostridia; order DUPQ01; family DUPQ01; genus JAFGUQ01. The sequence continues at coordinate 12,973 of JAUUZV010000028.1, forward strand.
AATTAGCATCACTAGATGATCAGTTAACAAATGCTGAAAAAGAAAAAAATGCGATGGATCAAATAATACTAATTTTGGCTGATACTCAAACTCAACTAGAAAATATTATAGCTATAAATTCTGTTGAACTAAATGATTTACGAATAAAATTGCAAAGTATTTCAGTCTTGCAAGCAAGCATCTTTGAAACTGTACAAAAATCCATTGAGAGTACTCTTGGTGAATATAATGACCAAGGGGAAAAAATGGTTGTAATTGGAGATAATGCTAACCTATATATTACAGCTAGCTTAGTGTTTGATACAGGATCTGCTGATATAAAATCTGCAGGTAAAGCTCTTCTAACTCAATTAGCAGTTGCTTTTGAAGTTATTTTAAATGATAGTGAAGTTAGAGACTATATAGACTCTATCTCAGTTGAAGGACATACTGACTCACAAGGCTCTGTGTCCTTTAATCGTGAACTTTCATCAGAACGTGCAACAAATGTACTTAACTATATTATGTACGCTAATCCTGATTTAGAGACTAAATATGGTAGTTACTTTGCAGCTACTGGTTTTTCTGAGTTAAGACCAATATCCAGCAATGAAACAAATGAAGGAATGGCAGATAATAGACGTATTGAATTCTCTATAAAAGTAAAAGATGATAATGTGCAAAAAATTATTGAAGAATATTTAAATAGTACACCTGGAATTGGAGGAAATAATTAGTGAGTAAAAATAGTACCATAAGTGAATTACAGTCACACTATGCTTTTTCCTACCTTTCATTAAAAGATGGAGATTATAAGAGAGCTATTAGAGGATTTAATTATTCACTAAAAAATAATGTTGAAGTTGAAAAATCCGTAATTGGTTTGATTTGTGCTTATTCATGTTCTGGAAAATATCAAAAGGCTATTACTATTTTTGAAAAGCATGAACATTTGCTTATTTTAAATAAAAGCTATAGGCATATGTTAATTCATGATTTATCCTTCTTATTATACAATGATCAAACTGCTTTACATAAATTACGTGATGGATATTTTTCTTCATTTTTTCTAGGCCTATCCATGAAACGAACATTAGAAGAATATGAGTTAGATAAAGCTAATGTATTAGCAATTATTTTCCTATCATATTGGTATTTTGTAACAGGAAGACGACCAAACGGTGCAAATGAAATTTTAAAAACTTGTTTATTCTTCCCTACCCTTGATAAAGATTTTAGATGGAAACTATTAAGGAGAATGGCAATTACTAATAAGGAATTACTAAATGATACCCAGATTGCATCAAAATTTTCTTCAATACCAAAATCAATTGATTCCCCTGAATATGTTAATCAATTAATTTTATCATCACTGTTTTCAAAAGATTTATTAAGTGCTCAAGAACGAATTGTTCAAGGAAAAGAATTAGATCAATCATTTTCTAATGAAGTAATGTGGAATTATATAAAGTTAACAGTTGATTTAAACGCAATTGATGAAACTACTGTTTTTTTTGCAAGAGCATTACTTAATAGTGGTTGGATAGACTCTTATGTCTCAACTTCTATTTCATTTGGTTATAAAAACAAATCACCTTACTCAACAAAAAAGGATATTGAAAAGCTACAAATGTTTGGCTTATGATTCTTTATTAATCCATTCATGAATATATTTTTTAATTGTTAAAGCAGGTTTAAATTGTGATAAAATTGATTTCACTTCATCTTGCGAGGAAAGCATGTCTAATGCAGTTAGAGCAATTAGTTTAGCAGGTATAATATATGCCATTTCTTCATCAACAATCTTAAAATCATAGCTATGAAAACCACCACTAAATCCACTAAATCCAATTTGTATTACTGGTTTGATTGCTGAGACATCTCCTAAATCATCTGAAGCATATGTTTCTAATCCACTAAATACATTTTTTTCTTCTACAAGTTCTTTAGCATTTTTTAATATAAATTTTGCTAAAGGGCTATAATAATTACTTGGTAAATAACCAGGTATATCTGTTATTTCACACTCGCATCCTAATGCTTTTGCACAGTGAACAAAGGCATTATTAATTTTTTTGTTAGCATCAAAAATCGCCTCTATTTTAGCAGCTCTTACATATGTTTCAATAATAACTTCATCAGGTACAGTATTAACTACTACACCTCCCTTTTTAATAATAGGATGAAAGCGTACATGATGATCATCTTGAAAAGTCTCTCTTAATAAACCTACAGCACTTATTGCCAGAGTTGCAGCATTTAAGGCATTTCTACCTAAATGCGGATATGCTCCTGAATGAGCACTTTTCCCTTTAAATATTGCAGTTTTCGCAAGAAAACCATTTGTAGATACATCAGTTTCAATAGCACGACCTTTAAGGCTATTGCCATGTGATGACAAAATCAAATCCACATCATCTAACAATCCTTCTAATATTAAATTTTGTTTTCCAGAAAATGCTTTTATCTTTTTTTCTTTTATTAAATTTAATCTATATTCAAAGTCCAAAAACTCCTCAGCTGGTGCTGTGATTAGTGAAATTTTCCCATCAAATGAATCTAGTAAACCACTTAAAGCAAAAGTTTTAAAAACTCCAGCCATAATTGCCATTTGAGCATTGTGTCCACAAGAATGTGCAGCATTATCTTTTTTACTTGCCAATGGATGATTTATTGTTGGTAATCCATCTAAATCACAAAGCAAACCAATATGTAAACCTTTTCCACTACCTATTGTGGCTTTCATTCCAGTAATAGCATACTCTTTAAATTCATCTAATTTTATGTCACCTAAAAAATCAATAATAGCTTTTTTTGTATTTAACTCTTTATATCCTAACTCAGGATTATTCATAACATGGTTACCAAAATTAATTATATTCTTTTTCTCTTTTTCTATTAAATTTAATATGATATTTTTACTCATCTTTTCACCTCTCGCAAATTTTCTTTATTTTCCCACCTAATAACTTCATAAATCCTTTAGTAGCAAAACCAGTTACAAAAATAGAAATTATTGTTCCCTCTTTAAAACCTTCAAGTCTTCCTAAGAATATTAATGACACAACTATTGCTAGTAAAACAATAGTTGAATCAAAGAGTATTTTCACATTCCCGAATTTTTTATTTAACCTTGTTGCAATAGCTTTTATTGCTCCTTCTGCAGGTGGAATAACCACATTAGATATTACAGATAGTGTAATGCCAAGTGCCACAATTATACTTCCTAAAAATAAGAACACAAGTTTACTAACATAACTTATTGGATTAAGATATATCAGTAAGAACATTGAAAAATCAACAAAACTACTAAATAATATTCCTACTACTATTTGTAAATATTGCCTCTTTTCAAATTCTTTTTTTAATAATACTATTTGAATAACTATATATGTTACTGTTAAGAAAAACGTACAGATACCAAAACTAAATGGTAAAATAAATGACAATGCATATGGAAATGTACTAATTGGTGAAATACCTAAAGCTGCTTTTGCAGTAATAGCTATTCCAAATGAATATAGAAATAATCCTAATATATATATTGTGATTCTTTTAGCAGTAATTTTATGCTTTTCCATAATATTCCTTATATTATTTTGCACAAATTCCATCTAGTTTTTTAAATGCATCAAATAATATTTTAATAAATTTTGTTCTATCAATATGTAAAAGAACCTTTGTGTTTTTTTTGCTATCTTTTATCCATTCTCTATTATCAACAGCAGTTCTTCCCCTATGCAACCCATCTGAACAATCAATATCCACTTGTAAATCTTTGTACTTAAATATTTCTGGATGAATTAAATACATTACACTGCATACATCATGTAATGGGTAACTTGCATATCCTTCATTATGATGAAATTTAACATAAAACTGTAACAAATTACCACACATATTTGATACTCTACCTTTATCTTTGGTAAGTAATTCTATTTCTAAATCATTTATACCTGCTTCATGTGTAACCTCTAAACCACTCAT
>JAUUZV010000074.1 GCA_030592085.1 Clostridia bacterium
AGAGTTAGTAAGTGATTTACAAGATAGAATTTCTAATAGTCAGCTTGAAGCAAAAATAACAGTAAAACAATTAATGTACGCTTTTCCAATGGACGAAGATGTTAATATACGAATTAGTGGTAATGATATTACAAAAGTGAAAGAGTATGAAACAGTTATTTATAATATGGTCTCTAATAAAGAGGGAATGCTAAATGTCACAAAATCAAATTCAGATTATATTATGGAGTATGTACTAGATATTAATGAAGATAAACTAGCGATTAATGGATTAACATTAATAGATGTTCAAAATCAATTAAGCATCGCCTCACTAGGTAGAACTAGTACAAAACTCATTGAAAATGATTATGAAAAAGAAATTATAATAAGATGTAATATTGAAAAATTAGATGATTTATTACAAATTAGTATCTATTCTCCTACTCAGAACAAGTATATTAAGTTATCTACAATTATAACTATGAGAGAAGAACAAACATTATCAACTATCCAAAAACATGATAGTGATTATGCTCTCTCAATAAAAGCAGATTATGACTTAGCATATGATAAACATAAATTATTAAGGGATATTAAAGAAGATATAGATCTTTTATCTATTACTGATTGTGATATAACATATGAAGGTGAAGATACTTTGATAAGAGAAAATTTTGGACAAATTGGTATATTAGCTATTATTGCTGCAATTGCTGTGTTCTTGATTTTATTACTACAATTTAAATCATATATTCAACCATTAATAATTTTTATGACCATACCACTATCAGCCATTGGCTCCGTTCTTGGTTTGTATATTACAAATCAGCCAGTATCCTTTACAGCTCTATTGGGGATTGTTAGTTTGCTTGGAATTGTAGTAAATAATGCAATTATTTTAATTGCATATATTAATCATCAAACCGCGATTGGTGAAACAATTAAAAAAGCATGTATTAACGCAACAAACAGAAGATTAAGACCTATTTTCTTAAGTACAATAACAACAATTATTGGACTAATTCCGCTGGCTTTAAGTACTTCACAATTATTTAAGCCAATGGCAATTGCATTAATGTCTGGACTTTTAGTGTCAACATTATTAACATTGATAGTAATCCCTGTATTAATTAGCATTGGGAATAAGCAAATAAATATAAAAAACAAGTAGAGGTGCGAAATGACTAAACAACCAAATATTATTTTTCTTTTAACAGATGATCAACGTTTTAATACAATTGGTTGTTTTAATAATAAAACAATTAATACGCCTAATATAGATGAATTAATGAAGAGTGGTACATATTTTGAAAATGCTTGTATCCAAGGGGGAACATCAGGAGCTGTATGTATGCCAAGTAGAGCAATGATACATACTGGCAGAAATTTATTTCATCTACAAGGAAATGGAGAAGAAATACCCTCTGAACATACTTTAATTGGGGAATTACTGTGGGAACATGGTTATGAAACTTTTGGAACAGGTAAGTGGCATAATGGAACATCTTCATATGCAAGAAGTTTTTCTAATGGAGATAACATTTTCTTTGGAGGAATGGATGATCATTGGAATGTACCTGTAAATTCTTTTGATAAGACAGGTAAGTATAATAATAAATCATTTAAGACCCTTGATTACCTTCATAGTAACGATAAACGAACCTTTATTAGTGATCATACACATACATCAGTGCACTCAAGTGATTTATTTGCCAATAGTGCATGTGAATATTTAGAGAGAAAAACATCAGATAATCCATATTTTCTATATGTTTCATATATGGCACCTCATGATCCAAGAACAATGCCACAAACTTATTTAGATATGTATCCAGTTGATGATATGGAATTACCTCATAATTACTTACCAGAGCATTACTTTGATTATGGACAAAAGAATATTAGAGATGAATTACTAGAAGAATATCCTAGAGAACAAAGAGCTATTAAAAAACATATTGCTGAATATTACGCAATGATTACACACTTAGATGATACAATTGGTAAGATTATAAAATCTGTTAAAAAAAGAGGGGATTATGATAATACTATATTTGTTTTAGCTGGTGATAATGGTTTGGCTTTAGGACAACATGGGTTAATGGGGAAACAAAATTTATATGAACATAGTATTAGAGTTCCATTATTATTCACAGGATGTAATATTCCTAAAAACAAAATAAGCCAAGCTAATGTGTATTTATCAGATATTTTTCCAACAATATGCGATTTAACATCAATTTTTACTCCCACATCAATAGAGGGGAAAAGTTTAAGTGAGGCAATCTATCATGATGATATAATTAGAGAAGAAATGTATTATGCTTATAAACATAAAATTCGCTCTATAAAAATTAAAAATTTTAAGTTAATTGAATATCGATATAATAAACTTAAAGAAACTCAATTATTTAATCTTGTTGATGACCCCATGGAAATAAATAATATAGCAGAGATGAATTATGGACTCGTAGAAAAGTTGCGTGAAAAGTTAATTGAATATGGAAATAATTCAGGAGAGAGAGAAACAATTCATGGCCAAGAGTTCTGGAAGAATTTTTAAAGAAATTACAAAGACTGAAGCCACCTAGTCATTAGTGACCATTGTTTTTTTGAAATAACATATTGCAAAGGTTTCTTTTTTATAAAGTTATTTATATCATTAAAAATCTCGCTAAAAAATTCATAACGAGCTGCCACGCCTGCAATATGAGGTTGTGTAAGTACATTAGGGAGTTGACGTAATATACTGTCTTTAGCTAACGGTTCTTGTTCATATACATCTAATATTGCAGAAATTCTACCAGTTCTCAATTCACTAATAAGCGCTTTTTCATCTACTATCTGACCTCTTGCACTATTTATAAAAAGAGCATTGTCACTAATTAAAGACAAGAGCTCTTTTGTTAATAAACCTTTTGTCTCTTCTGTAAGTGAAGCATGAATGGTAATAATATCACCAAAAGATAAAGCTTCTTCTAAGGAGTTAGTAGTGTTTAAAGAATTGTCTTTTAAATATGGGTCATAAATTAAATATTGAACATCAAATGGTTTTAATAAGTCATATAAAAAATGACCGACCATGCCAAAACCAATGAAACTTATTTTTGCTCCAAATAAACTTTTAGGACGAGAATAATCGAATGGTGAATTTTTCCAATTTCCACTTTTCATAATGGATGTAAAATATTCTGTCTGTTGATAAACTGTTAATATATTTGATAATACTGTTTCTGCTACATATTTAGCCATTACTTTATTAGCACTTAATAAAATTATATCTTTTTCAAAAAAACTCTCCTTAACTAAACCATGTATTGAACCAGCACCATGAGCTATTAGTTTAAGTCTGTTGGCATTTAATAAAACATCTTCATCAATTTGTGGCGCAGCCCAATGAGTTATTAAAATATCAATGTCGCTAATCATAGAAATTAATTCACTTTTAGTAAATGCTCTATCATATGGATTAAAGATAACATGACCTAACTTAGAGAGTTGAGCATATAAGTTTTCATTCATATAATGATTAGTAATTTTATTTTTACCAAGTGAAAATAGTATGTTCATTTTCTTACCTCATTTGTAAATTAATAGTTATTTGATTACCTTTTTTCATTGCATAGAAAAGTTTATAATGACCATTACGATTACCATACAAATTATTATCATTAATAATTTTACCATCTGTTGATGCTATAAATGATTGATTGTTCATAGTTACAGTTAGTTTTGATGTTTGAGTATCAATACTAGTTGTATCCTTACCATTGTTCATAAGGGCAGGGAGCATAAAATAAATAGAGTCGGTTTTTGGATTTACTAACCGCGTATTTATGGTGACACCATCTTTAGTTATCTTATAATGTTCTTCAATGGAAGTAAAATCAGTAAATGCTAAATCAAAATATTTAATTGAAAAAGAAACTTTATTAGCATTACTTTGCTTATTATATACAACGTATGTTAATGTTTCGCTAAAATCACATAAAAAGCTTTTTAAACTCCCCACACATAGAGATATGTTTTTATCTAGTAAGTCTTTTGAAGTTTCATATCTATGAGTTGCAGATAAAGGTGTTGAAAAACCAAGTTCTGTAGGAAACCCTTGTTTATGAAAACGGCCTAAACCAGTTGAATCATAGACAAAATCAGCTTTAGTATCTATTTGTATGCTATATCCTTGGCAATTGGCAAATACTTTATGAAAGTCACTACTTGTTTGAAGTAGGTAACCACCTATTTCAGCAGGGCAAGGGTATTCTTTAATTTCATCATCGCAAAACTGACAAGCAATATACATAAAACTACCAATACTCATCATATATTTACGGTAGTAACCATAACTTTCTGTTCCATATAAACTTTCTTTTTCAAAAAAGTTTTTAATATGTCGTGGATATGGATTGGCTTGTAACCACCTTTTAATTGAAAGTACAGATAAGTGAGCTGCACGTTTAAACATTCCAGCTAATACTAAATTTCCTTCGCTTATATATCGTTTTGCTTCGTACTCATAAATTGAAGCAACATATGTTTCGTTGAAAACATATTGATTAGAACGACCTCCGTAAGGAAATTCAAAAGAGGCAGACTGCATAAACAGTGAATACAAACCTGCTTTTTTTAAGTGGGCATCAATCTCTTTAGCATATTTACCTTGATAATTATTACCCATGATTAATAAAAGATTACTTCTACTTGCCACATCATATAACATTGGATTATGTGGATCGCTATACATACCATTAAAATCAAACATTTCTAATTGGATAGGCATGTTTTTATCAAAATACAAACTAGTATCTGTCATACCTTCTAGTTCGCGCAAGTATTCTCCAGCCATATTATAAATTCCCCAATTACCATATACTGCACAATCACTATTATCAACTGAACAATAATAACTAACAAATGGATCTATTTTAGATAAATACTCTTTCCAATAGTTTAGCTTTTCAGCTGGTACTTGATTACTCATAGCTCTATATGCAAACATAAACTCTTTAACTGCAAAATCAAGAACAGTATAGGGACGTTCTTTATAAAAAGATAGAGCACAAGCATCCATCATTTGATACCACAACTCTTCATATTCTTTTTTTCGTCCCCTAGCTAGTAAAACACCTAGCGCCGCTGTAACTCGTGAAAAAGATTGTAAGTCATCAATTTTATCTCCCAATTTTTCAGGAAGCCATGAAGTTATTTCTTCATAGGTATAGGCATTAACGCACAATTCAATAATATCGAAATAATCTTTTTTAAAAAGATTACTTTCTTTGAAATTTTCAAAGTTAATATTTTCTATATAGTGATTAAAATCCATTTTTTTATCCTACCAATTTCATAAAATTTTCTTGTGCAATTTTTTTTAATACCTTAGATGTTATTTTATTTTCATTAGCCATAGTAATTAATAATTCTGCTGTTTTAAAAGTTTGTCCTTCATAACATATATCAGTTCCAAAATAAATTCTATCTTGGAATTCTTGTAGAAAAGATTGTGTAAAATCTAAATCACGACTTATTGCATTATAACCACTATTGGCTGATAAATCTACAGATAGATTAGGATATTGACGAAGTAAATAACTAATCCTACCCTCTTTTGAAATTAAGCCAGTTGGATAAGAAACAGTTTGTGCATCTTTGTTTATTTCACTTATATGTACCCAGAAATATGGCCCATGTCCAATAAACTGTAAATTTGGATAATCTATTAAACATTGCTCAAGTTGTGGCATTAATGGTTCATCATAGATTCCATAACTAATATTTTTATTTCCAGTCATGTCAAATAGTAATGGTAATTGTACTTTTTCAACATGTCTTAATAAATTTTGCAATCTTATATCATTCCAAGGTAAGTTTGGCATAACCTCTCCTATACCTTTACATCCTAATTTAGCATAATGCTCTAGTAGCCTTCCAATTGGTGCATCAGAGGTATTTGTTAATACCCTAGGGTCAATGTTGCAAAATGGTATATATTTACCTTCTGAATCATTTGAAATATCAATAATTTCACCAACAGACTGAGGAACATATACTTCTGGACTTACGATTGGTAATAATACAGCTTTTTTAATATTTAATTGTTGATGAACTCGACTTAACTGTTTTTCATTTATAAAAAGCATCCTACCATCTTTGTTAGGATACTGATATTTATATACATGTGCATGAATGTCGAAAAATTCTATCACTAATTTTTTCTCCCATTCTATCAATATTTATGACTTTATAATACTGATACATTTTTGTTTCCTTTTATATAAAAGCGCCATAAAAAATCTATAGCATCTTCTGCATAATTTATATTAATACGTTTTGACTTAACAATATCAAAGGGTTCTAATGAACCTTCTTCAATATATAAATCTTTACTTATTACTTTTATACCATTGTGTGATTTATTAAGATCTAGTGACATGCAAACTTTGCCAGGTCCATTTGAAAAGTGTTTTAGTTGATATGATGACAAATCTGACATTGATTTATTATATCTATTATTTGAAGCTCTTTCACTATTACTAAATATATCAATAGCCCTTATCAATACTGCACACGGTTTGTCTTTTTCTTCTGTAACAATGTTAAAACAGTAATACATACCATAAATTTGATATATATATGCTATACCACAATCGTTGAACATTATTGCGTTTCTAGATGTCTTATGAAAATTGTAAGCATGACATGCTTTATCGATGGGGCCAATGTATGCTTCTGTTTCTACAATAGTTGCTTTTATGTTATTTCTGACTATAGTTTTACCTAATAAATCATAAGCTACTTTTAATGTTGGTCTATTGTAAAATGAAATATCAAGCATTTGTCTTCCTTTTTTCTTTAAAGAAGTCTTTAAGAAGAACTAAGCATTCATCTTCCATAATGCCTCCATAGTATTCAATTTTGTGATTAAAGGGTAAAACAAAAACATCGGTTATACTTCCTAAGCAACCTGACTTACTATCATAAGCACCAAAAAAGACTTTATCAATTCGCGAATTAATCAAAGCACCAGAACACATGAGACAAGGTTCTACGGTTGAATATAATTCACAACCATTTAAATATCGATTATTTGTTTTTATTAAAGCTTGTTTTATAGCAAGTAATTCAGCGTGCTCCAAAGAACCACTTCCATTATGCGAAGAAGCAATAATTTGTTGATCTTTTACAATGATTGCCCCTATTGGGACATTGCCTTCCTGTTGTGCCTGTTTTGCTTCATCTATAGCTTTTATCATAAATTTGTTCATCATCAAGAAGAAAAGCGGGTGAAACACCCGCTGTAAATATATTTAGAAGAAGTTCCTCTCTTTGATATCTTGGTAGCATTCAGGGCAAACGGGTTTGTCCTTAAATACGGTGATATCTTGATTGTTTCCGCAGAATACACATCCAGGATTATATTTTGATACATAGACATTTGTTCCTTCAACAACAATTTCAATATCATCTTTTATATCTATATCAAGTGCTTTCCTGTACTTCTTTGGAAGAACAATTCTTCCTAGAGGATCTAATCGCCTGATGACTCTTGTTTTCTTAGACATAGTCACGCCTCCTCTCTTTATGTCTATAATTTTACACCTTATATAAAAACTGTCAAGAAATTGACATAAAGATGTGAATAATACTAGTAAAATCAAGTGTTTTGGGTATAAATAACTATATATGTATCATATTGCAATATATAGAAACCATGGAAAAGAGAGTAAATGATGAAAGTAACAAATATATTAAAGTTAAAAAATAAAAACCATCTTAAGGTTATTTCTGTTACTAATCCATATGATGATTATCATATAATAAAATTAACAGTGGATGATAAAATAAATTGGGAAGCAGGAGAGTTTGGCATATTTTGGTTGCCAGATAGCGATGTAAAAGGAAAAAAATGGCGTATTTTTAGTCTTTCATCTATAAAAAAAGAGGGGTTTTTACAAATTGGGACACGAACAGGTAAAGAAATAAGCAGTTATAAAAAACATATAATTTCTCTTAAAGAAGGTGAAAAAGTCAAAATGGTTGGTCCTTTAGGTGGATTTAAATTAAAAGATAACAAAACCCCCCTTATTTTAATTGCAGGAGGTGTGGGAATAACACCTATCAGATCCATACTAAAACAACTAGAGGGAAATAATAAGAGAAAAGTAGAATTAATTTATTCTTCAAAAGATTTTTACCTATTTGAGCAAGACATATTAGATATTGCTGCTAAAGATAAGTTAGTGAAATTAAATTTGGTATCATCAAGAGGTGAAACAAAGAAAATTATTCAATCACTTGTAGATATCTATGAAAGTAATGCGTATTACTATATTTCTGGTAGCCCAAAAATGGTGAGAGCTAGTAAAAAAATTATAAAAAGTAATAAGATTAGAAACAAGAGAATAATTAGCGATTCCTTCATTGGTTATAAGTAACATAATAGAAGATTGCAACATATTCGTGTTATACTAAAATCAGTAATAATAAATTACTGATTTTAATTATATAAGGATGTTTATTATGGATTTAACAAAAATAAATTGGAAGTTTAAAGTAGCTAACGATGAAATTTATAAGACAATTAATAATCATCTTAGAAAATTATACAACGAATTTATTGGTAAGAATCCAATTATTAATTCAAATCTAGAATTTAAATATACAGTGTTTATAACAACTGATAACAATAATCCTTTAATTAAAGAGTATTTTCCAAATGATACCATCCTTGAAAGAGATGATTACTGGTTACATTCTATAACAATCAATAATAAAACAACTCTAATTGTGTATGGTAATAATAATATAGCGATTTCATATGGAATTTATGAATTTTTAGAAGAAGCAGGATTTTTCTTTTTACCAAGTAAAGAGACATATCAAGAAAAGAATAATGACAAAGTAGTGTTTAACAATAAACTTTATAAAACGGTTAATCCATATCGAGGAATGTTTTTTTCTTTTTGTATGGTTTCTACATCAATAATGTCAGTTTCTGATTTTTCTCTATTATTTGACAGGATGATGAGATTAAAATTAAATAAAGTTGTATTTTATTCATTTGAAAATGAACCTATAGTCGATTATTCATATAATGGTGAAAGAAAAATCGTAGGTGATATTTCTAGAAAAGAATCAGGTTATTTATCTTATGGAAGGCATTTTACAGATTGCTTTGAAGTAAAAGATATTACAATTGGAAAGGAATACTTTAAACGAAAAAGAGTAGCCCCAATGGAGTTTCAAGATATTAACAGTTCTACACAAGCTCTTGATCAAGGGAAAATCTTTTTTCAGAAAATAATAAAAGAAGCAAATAAAAGAGGGATTGGTGTATGGTTATCAATATTACCTCAGTTTGTTTCAATGAATATGGCTAAATATATTAAACCAATGCCAAGGAAAAATCTTCATTGGTCAGCTTTAGTTAGTTGTGAAGATGAAATAGCAAAAAAAATTAATCAAGCTAGAATTGATAATATTATGAGTAGTTATAATGACCTTGAGGGAATCTATATTGGAATTCCAGAAGGATTTTTTGATGATCCTCATGAAGTTAGTAGGAATTACATTAAAGAGCATTGGGATGAATATACACAGTCATTTGAATTACAACAAAAATATTGGGGAGATCATTGGAAGGGTTATGAAAAGCAAAAAAAACATATGGAAGCAGATATAGCTTTTTCTAAAATTGCATTGGAAATTATAGATTATGTAAGAGAAAAATACAGTGATACAAAAGTTGGGGTTTCAACAATATGTAAATCTTACTTATTAACAAAACTGCATAATGTATTGCCAAATGATGTACTTTTTATGGATATAGAATCTAGGTCGCTTTGGACCCACCAAGGTGCTCCATTATTTTTATTTAAAAAAATGAAAAATAGAGATAATTTACTAATTCCTAGAGCCATTGATGATGGGTCACAACTTGGTATGCAATTTAATGTAAAACTTTTTTTTAAAGATCAATTTGGTGAAGCACATATAAAATATCATACAAAAGGCTTAATAATGCAAATGTTAGCAATAAGAGGAGCTGAGCACAATGTAAAATATTTAGCAGATGTTCAGTGGGATAAAAGAGTAGATCCTAATGAATTCTATTTATATTATTTAACAGAAGTTTATGGTGAAAAAGCTTATCCAATCATGAGTAAGGCTTATAAGATATTAGAAGAGAATGAACAGTTTATGGGAGG
>JAUUZV010000211.1 GCA_030592085.1 Clostridia bacterium
CATAAAAAGCTAAAGTAGCTGAAGAACAATCTCCAATTAACTCTAGTCTATTATCAGTATAATCAATTATTTTCTGTTGTCTTTCTACTAGACCAATATCCATTAAATATTGTTTATTTGGAATCACAATTTTTTCTACATCAGTCAATGATTTAATAACAGGTGTTTTTGTTGTCCAGTAATGATGATGAGCCATAGTATATGGATTATCAAGTTTATAATCATTATCATCAAATAGATGAGTAATTAATCCACCTTTCATATCAATGATACCTAGTTTCTTACCTTTATTATTAATCTCAAAAACTTCGTCATTCTCTGTGATGATTTGTCTTTCTGGAAAATGAAATTGTCTTACTGCATCAACATTACAAATTAACCCTGCATCTACTATTACTTTTAATGCGGTTTCTGGATTACTAATTACATCCATTATTGGTGTATTAGTTAAATTTGCTGCTAAATCAACCCATATCTTAGGAACAACTGGTGTTCTATCAGCCAATCCCCCAGAAATCGTTTTGTAAAATCGTTTGTTTGAATTCATCATTAGTCACCTTATTATATAATTCTTTTAAATTTGCCATTCCTTCTCGTGCGCCAAAATGTATACAGTTATTACTACCACAGTAAGTTCCTAACTCAATAGCTTCACTTAAAAGCCACCCATTTGCTAATCCAAAAAGTAACCCCCCATGAAAAGCATCTCCAGCACCCACAGTATCTGTAACTTTAACTTTTTTTGCTAAAACTTCTGTATATTTTTCATTAGTAGAAATATAACATGCGCCGTTTTCTCCAGCTGTCATTATGATTGGTTTACTAAATTGTTTAAATAAATATTCTAAAAGTATCTTTTTATCATCTACATTATACAAACTCTTTAACGCTTCAATATTTGGTAATAGTATATCTGCAATTGAAAACAAATCATTTACTAATGAACGTTCACCTTCGCACTGTTTTATTGGATCTAAATCAACATCAAGTAAAATATGAACTTGTCTTTTTTTTGCTTGTTGACAAAAAAACAATACTTTTTCTAAAGGAATTTCACCTATTTCAACAATAACCCATTCATCTTTTCTCATTATTGAGGTCATGTTAATAATATCTTCTTTTGTTATTGTTAAGAGGCTATTTGGAAGCAAATAACCACCTTTTCTTCGCATTTTTTTACCTTGATATACCGCTACATTAAATGGTGAGCAAATAGAATTATCAATAATTATATTTTCACATGAAATACCTTCACTGATTAATGAAGACACGATGTCTCGCCCAATTGAATCATTTCCTAATTTTCCAAGATAAAAAGTTTCTCCTCCTAATCTTGACACTTGTACTAAACAGTTTGCGATGGCACCTCCACCTAATTTACTTGTTTTTTGTGCTAGTAATTTTGCTTTGTAATCATCAGGGTAATCAGCTGTTGTTATTCTAAAATCTATGGTTGCAGAACCAAATCCATATATTCTATTCATGTTACTCTGCAATCCCATCAATAGAGAGTGCATGCTTTAAGTAGTTAATATCTTCTCCTTTAACATTTGCCCAATTTTTTGCAAAAAGTAGCTCTGCTTTTTGGCTTAGTGGATGTAACATCATATCATTAATCAATGGGTATCTCATTCCAACTGCATCAACACCTGCTCTAAGTGCTAGTTCAACATCTCCTAAACCTTTCATACTAACCGCAATTATTTGTGGTGGTTTTTCCAAAGTCATATATTGTTTTTTTATAGCAGAAAGAATATCATATGGGTCCATACCAATTGCTCTAGCTCTTGATACAAATGGACAAATACCAAAGGCTCCTACATTTGCCGCAATTGCCGCTTGTGAAATAGTAAATAATGTTGTTGCAATACAGTTAATCCCCATTTTTTGAAGTTTACTTATGGCAAAAAATCCTTTTTCATCAGCAATTATTTTAAATCCAACCTGATTTGAAATCTTATGTAATTCAATTGCTTTATTAACAATATCCTCAGTCGTTTCACCATGTATTTGAATAAACACAGGTAAATCAGTAATATCACATATTGATTTTGTAATTTCCTTTAGGGTTTTTTCTCCATTAAAATATTGATCAAATCCTTGTGGATTAGTTAAAATACCAACCGCTCCAAGTTCATCACACATTTTTATTTCCTCTAAGCTACCTGCTCCATATATTTTCATTTTTCTTTTCCTCCAAAAATTATCTTAATCATAAAATGGGTCTGCATAATTGATTTCACTAAACTTCCAATACTTAGGGTCTTTTTCACCGTGTATCATAGTAATTGAATATATCTTAGTATTCTTAGCTTTAATCTTAAAGCGTAATGCTCTATTTAAAAGAATTTTTTCATCTGGATTATTTTTCCATTTTAGTGGAATTGATAAACCATCTTTAGTAATAGGAATAAATTGGTCCATTTCAAATCCTTTAATCGCGTTTCCATCACCATCACATACTTCAACTAAAATCTCACCATTTGATGCATTAGCATTTATTTCAAAGCCCACTTGCTCAATATTAAAATTACGTGTACATATTTCTCCACCCGCTTCATTTGCTTCTATATATACAAATCCATCAATCCTTAAAGTTGCCAAACCAACACATTGAAGGTCACTTTCTTTATATGGAGGTTTATGCAAATATGGCATTCCTGCATAATAAAATACGATTTTATCATCTAGTAATATAGGATGAGAAGATGGTGAAATCATTCCACAATCCCAATCACCCTCTTCACCTACTGGAATAAATCTATCATGCACGAAGTTTTCATGCCAACAATATCCACCTCTACTATATGCAAATCCTATATCCATGGTGCCATCCATTTTACCCCAGCCAACAAAATCATCTTCAAATGTATTATAGTAAGAAACCACTCCTAAAAGATAAGCTCCATAATATGAAATTTGCATTCCATATATTTGTGTTTGCATGCTTTGTGTTATATCTAATTCTTTAACAAGTACAGGTTCAGTCCAATTTATAAAATCATAACTTGTACTTAACCAAACACGTCTATCACCTTTAATTTTACGCATTGTAGCCATATACAAACCTGTTTCTGGATGTCTAATTAATCCTATATGGCTATCACTATTAGCATTAATAGCTTCTTTGCTAAGTACATTCCAATGTATCCCATCTTTTGAAACATATGAAACTATCTTTTGTATGAGTCCAGGTCTAACTAACAATTTATATCGTCTTGATGGGTCTTTTTCTAATTCATCATATATAATTGTCTGACCTCTAACTTCATGATCACTATCTAATACAATATTTGTTCCTTTTACAATATCAAGTTCTGGTTTTTCCCAGTTATATCCATCATTTGATTGTGCATAACATAAATAAGCTAATACTTCATCTCCACCTGAAAATGTGGGATACCACATTTTATATATATCTAATTCTCTATCATAAAGAATTGTTCCATATAAAGACGTTCGCCCAAACTCATGGGGTAATTCAGGTTTAAGAACTGGATTATTTATATATTTTTTAGGTTTACCTTGTTTTCTTATAAATCCCCTTATATATTCATAAGGCCAGTCATCAAAGAACATAAATTTTTGAGTTTTAATATTTTTCATTTTATACCTCATTTTACTTTATTATCTATTTGATCATTTTTTACTCTACCAACAAAACCATTTGTTAATCTAACTTTTATTCCATGGGGATGAAATTCTGATTTAGTAAGAATTCTTTCTACAACTCCAGATGTTAATTGACCTGTCCTTTGATTTTGTTTCTGTACAATATTTACTTGTTTCCCAATAGTAATATCAGCTCTATTATTTCCATTCATAAATATGCTTCCTTTTTTCTTTCATCTTTTTATTATTCTTGTATCATTAGATATATTATATTGATACCAAGACAAGTCTGCAATACAAATTA
>JAUUZV010000094.1 GCA_030592085.1 Clostridia bacterium
TAATAGTGATTCTTTAATTGTTCTTAATAATGCTAAAGTAGAACCTTATTTAAAAGGTTCCAAACCTTATGATCGTTCACAATTTATGCGTAATGGTTACTTTATTTGTGATGAAGAATCAAAACCAGGTAAACCTGTATTTAATAGAATAGTTGCGTTGCGTGATTCATGGGCAAAAAAATCTAAAGGATAAAATATGGCAATAAACTATAACGAGCTACCAAGTGTAGCTCGTGACTTTTTAGCTTATATGGAAACTATCAGAAATAAGTCCCCTAATACAATTTCTGAATATTACTATGACTTGAGAATCTATTTTGCTTTTATATTAAAAAATGTTTATGAATCAAAAGAACCAATTAATACTATTACTCCAAAGCAATTAGAAGAAGTTAGTTTGTCTGATCTTTATTCATTTATGACATATTTAGCTAGAGAACGTCATTCATCTTCTCGTACTCGAGCAAGAAAAGTTGCTACATTAAAGTCTTTTTATAAATATATGCAGACAAAAGCTAAAATAATTTCTAAAAACAATGTTTCTGAACTTGATTCTCCAAAAATTATTAAAGATTTACCTAAATATCTTGATTTAGAAGAAAGCAAACGTCTCTTACAAGTTATTGGAGGAAAAAATCGCGAACGTGATTATGCCATTATAACTTTATTTTTAAATTGTGGTTTACGTATATCTGAATTAGTTAATATTGATATCGATAGAATAAAAAACGACACTATTACAATTTTAGGTAAAGGTAATAAAGAACGTACTATATATCTTAACAAAGCTTCCTTATATTCAATAAAGAATTATCTTTTAGTTCGGCCTGTTGATGGTGTTAAAGATCCTAACGCACTATTTATTAGTAATTTAAAACAACGTATAAGTCGTAAAACAGTACATATAATCGTTAAAAAGAATTTAGAAAAAGCAGGTTTAGATACAAAAAAATATTCAGCACACAAACTAAGACATACTGCTGCAACCTTAATGTATAGATATGGACAAGTGGATATTAGAACATTACAGAAAATTTTAGGACATGAAAGTATTTCAACTACTGAAATATATACACACGTAGACAATATGCAATTAAGAGAAGCAACTGAAAAGAATCCATTGGCTAATATTATCGGTGATGAAAAAACAAACTTTACAGATGAGAATTAATTGTTTATTATAATAAAGGAACTTTTTAGCTGTTGAATCAGTCTAAGAAGAAAGACAAATTGGAGGACCTAAATGGGAATTAAAAAATTTATATCAGTATTTACAGTGATTATATTCATTTTTCTTTGTATATCAGGGTTTGTATTAATTACATATATTAATACACAAGATGCTAAAGCCATAGGTGAAGTAAATGATCCAGATGCTACACCAAATCCTGATGCTACACCCACACCTACTAGTATTATTCCAGGAATATATCAAAATTATCCTGATGCATTTAATATATTGATATTAGTAAAAGACGTAGAAGGTTATAATACAGATGCAATGATGATTGTTAATTATGATCCAGCAAACAAGCAAATTCATACTCTTTCTATTCCTCGTGATATTGTTTATGATTATTATTACACTACAGATGATGAAGGTAACTATATATATATTAATGGTGAACGTGAAAAAAAACCTATTAGGATAAGTGATATATATGTACCAGAATTAGATAAAGCTAAAGTAATTGAGTGGGATGCTGTTAAAATTGAAGATACAACTACACAAGCTGAAGAAAATCAATTGATAAATGAAGCTACTCAAAGAGGTATTGAAATTGGTGCATTAAATGCTGTTAGTTTATTTGAAAACCATTTTAATATTAATATAAAGTATTATGTAACAATTGAATTATCAATTTTTAGAGAAATAATTAACCAACTTGGTGGTGTTGACTTTAATATACCTGTTAAACTTGACTATGATGATCCAGATCAAAACTTACATATTCATTTTAATCCAGGATTACAACATCTTGATGGACAAGCAGCAGAAGAATTATTACGATTTAGACGACCAAATAATTTTGAATATACAGATGAATTAAACGTATATTATCCTACTATGGGTTCTGATATTGATAGAATCGCAATGCAACAAGAATTCTTTAAAGAATTAATTAAACAAAAAGCTAGTTTCTTATACGCTTCGAAAATTTCAAGTATTTTGGATGTAATATATGATAATATTCAAACAAATATCGATATGACAGCAATAATTGATCTATTAAAATATATACCTGATTTTGATATGAATGATATTATGTGGGAAACTATACCAGGAGAGATTAGTGGCGATTTCTACTTAATGGATTATATTCAAACAAGAGAACTAATAAAAGAATATTTCAAAGGTAGCAGTCAATAATTAATTTATTATAATAAAATGGGATGGTTTTATACCATCCCA
Source organism: Clostridia bacterium (assembly GCA_030592085.1). Classification (GTDB taxonomy): domain Bacteria; phylum Bacillota; class Clostridia; order DUPQ01; family DUPQ01; genus JAFGUQ01. Next base: position 2,414 of record JAUUZV010000094.1, read on the forward strand.
TTTTTTTGTGTTTTATAATTATATTTTATTAATTTTGCAAAAATACTTTGAAAGCTAAATAACACATATATATATCTACTTTACTTGCAAGCTCTAACGGAGCATGCATATTTAATAGTGGAATTCCTACATCTACAACTTCAATACCAAGTTTAGCAGCGAATTTTGCGATGGTTCCCCCACCACCTTGATCAACTTTACCTAATTCTCCAACCTGCCAAATAATATCATTATCATCTAAAAGTTTTGTTACTTTATACATTAATTGACTACTTGCATCAGAAGCGCCACCTTTACCTCTAGAACCTGTATATTTCATAATACCAACACCACGTCCAAGATAAGTAGAATTATTAGCCTCATATGCTCCTTTAAAATTAGGATCAAATGCTGCATTAACATCAGCTGATAACATTACTGAATTATATAATACATCTTTAACACTCAAATCAGTATTATTCTCTGTTGTTAAGTTTGTTAATATTGAAACAAAATATTCTAAAAAGTCTGATTGCGCTCCTGTATTCCCTACACTGCCTATTTCCTCTTTATCAGATAAGTAAACTACAGCTGTCTTATTAGGAATACCTGCTTCTAAAATAGCTTTAAGGCCTGTGTATGAGCAAATACGATCATCATGACCATAAGCACCAATTAATCCTCTATCAATTCCCACATCTCTTGCTTTTCCAGCTGGTACAATTTCGATTTCAGCATTTATAAAATCTTTTTCAGTAATTCCATATTTTTCATTTAATAATTTCATAACAGTTAATTTCACCTTATCTGTAGCATCATCATCACTAAAAGGAATTGAACCAATAATCACATTTAAACTTTCACCAGTTATCGCTTCTCCGATTTTTTTAGCATATTGATCTTTTGCTAAATGAGGTAAGATATCAGAAATTACAAAAATAGGATCATTTTCATCTTCACCAATAACAATTTCAACTTTTTCTCCACTTTTTTTATATATAACTCCATGAATAGCTAGTGGAGTTGCAACCCATTGGAATTTTTTAACTCCACCATAATAATGAGTTTTTAGCATTGCTATATCACTCTCTTCATATAAAGGTAATGGTTTTAAATCTAATCTTGGTGAATCTACATGTGCTCCAACAAAATTAATACCATTACTTAATGGCTGTTTACCAATGATTGCTAACGCTATTGTTTTCTCGTTACTCTCTAAATAAACTTTATCACCTGTTTGAAGTGTTTGTTTATTTAAATAAGCATCTTTAAGTGAAACATACCCATCTTCTTTAATAACATCAATTGTATTAAATATAAACTCTCTTTCAGTCTTAGAACGATCTAAAAACTTTTTATAATCGTCATTTAATTTCTTTGATTCTTCAATCTGTTCATCAGTTAATTTGTCCCATGCTTTTGTCCTTTCATAGAACAAGTTTTTCTTTAAGTCTTTTACTTCCGACATTGTAGTTCTCCTTTTTTTATAATTCCCCCACCAATAACATAATCATTAGAGTAAAAAACAATTGATTGTCCTTTAGTAATGGCTCGTTGTTTTTCTTCAAATAAAACAATCATTTGGTTTTGTTCTTCTTGTATTGTTACTGGTGTTTTTTTAGCTCCATATCTAATTTTAGCATATATTTGTTCATTCTTGGGAAGTTCACCATTAATCAATGTAATGTCTTTTACATATACTTTATCCCCATATAAATTTTCATTACTTGTAATTACAACATCACCACTATCAAATAGGATGTCTTTCACATATGCAGGTTTACCAATAGCTAAATTCATTCCTTTTCTTTGACCAATAGTATAATTTATTATTCCATCATGAGGTTTAATAATTGTACCATCTTCATAAATGAAATTACCAAGTCTATTCTTAGCTTTTTGTTCTTTTAAGAATATTTTATAATCATCTTCAATAAAACATATCTCTTGGCTTTCTTTACTCTCTCTTGGTAATAACTTATTTTTAGCACAAATGTCTCTAGCTTCTTCTTTAGTCATTTTACCAAGGGGAAAAAGAATATGTTTAAGCTGTTCTTCTAATAAAACATGTAAAAAATATGTTTGATCTTTCTTTTTGTCAATAGAACTTTGTAAATAGTACCTGTCATTACAACTTGTTATTATGGCGTAATGGCCAGTTGATACATAATTAAATCCATTTTCCATAGCATAATCATAAATATAACCAAATTTAATTGTTTTATTACAGTTTATACATGGATTTGGCGTTATACCTTTTTCATAGTCACTTATAAAACTGGAAATAACTGATTTTTTAAATTGATTAGTAATATTTAGTACTATATGTGGTATTCCCAATTTCTTACATATTTCATTAGCGTTATTTGCTGCATCACTAGAAATTAGATCAATTTGAAAGGTTAATCCAGTTACTTCATACCCCTGTTCTTTTAATAGAACAGCAGCTGCGGTAGAGTCAATTCCTCCGCTCATTCCCAAAAGTACTTTTTTATTCATCAGTTCTACAACAATCATCACATTGATTATGTGTTTCTATAATAATACCTTGTTTTTTCTTATAATCAGCAATGGCTTCTTTAACAGCTTCTTCAGCTAAAACTGAACAATGAATTTTTGCAGGTGGTAGACCATCTAATGCTTCAATTACAGCTTTATTAGTTAATTCAAGTGCTACATCTACATGTTTATCTTTTATCAATTCAGTGGCAATACTACTAGTAGCAATTGCGGCTCCACATCCAAAAGTTTTAAAGCTAACATCTTTTATAATATCATCTTCAATTTTAAGATATATTCTCATAATATCACCACATTTAGCATTACCTACTTCACCAACGCCATTGTAGTTTTCTAATTCTCCAACATTTCTCGGATGCGAGAAATGGTCCATAACTTTTTCTGTATACATAATTTTCTCCTACTTATTATATAACGGTGACATATCACGTAATCGTTTAACAATTTCTTTTAATTCTTTTACTACTTTGTAAACATCCTCTTCATTATTATCCCATCCGAATGTTAATCGAAGTGAACCATGTGCTATTTCATGTGGTAAACCTATGGCTAAGAGCACATGAGAAGGATCTAATGAGCCTGAAGTACAAGCTGAACCAGAAGATGCAAATATTTGATTCATATCTAAGAAAAGTAATAATCCTTCTCCTTCAATGTATCTAAATGAAAAATTAATATTTCCAGGTAATCTATTATTCATGTCACCATTAATAAGAGTTTCTGGAATTTCCTCTATCACTAGTTTAATAGCTAAATCACGTAATTTCTTTATATGTTTAACATACTTATCCATATTTTTGTTGGCTATTTGTAAAGCTTTAGCTAAACCAACAATATTAGCAATATTTTCAGTTGCTGCTCTTCTTGTTTTTTCTTGAGCACCACCATGTAATAAATTATCTATTCTTACTCCTCTTTTAATAAATAAAGCTCCAACACCTTTTGGACCATAAAATTTGTGAGCAGATAATGATAATAAATCAACTTGTAAATCATTTACATCAATATCAATGGTTCCAACAGCTTGAATAGCATCTGTGTGAAATAAAATATCATTTTCCTTAGCAATTTTGCCAATCGCTTTAATTGGTTGAATAGTTCCAATTTCATTATTAGCAAACATTACTGTAATTAAAATTGTATCTTTTCTAATTGCTTTTTTAATATTTTCGACTAAAACAATACCATTATTTTCAACAGGTACATAAGTTACTTCAAAACCTTGTTTTTCTAAGTACTTTAAAGTATGTAATATTGAATGATGTTCAATGTTTGTTGATATTATATGTTTTCCTTTTTTCTTATAGGCATTACAAATACCTTTTAATGCCCAGTTGTTACTTTCTGTACCACAACTTGTAAAATATATTTCACTTGCTTTACTATTTAATGTATCAGCAACTATTAACCGCGAATTTTCAATAGCATCTTTTGTTTGTCTTCCTAATGAATATATTGATGATGGATTTCCATAATTTTCAGAAAACCATGGAATCATTTCTTTTAACACATCGCTATTAACCTTTGTAGTAGCTCCATGATCCAAATATATTTTTTTATTATTCATCTATTGTATTCTCTTTCTCACTAGTTTCATTTTCATTATTATCTTTTTTTGTTATATTAGAAAATAAGAAAAACACAAGTATTAATACATATATACCCAGAGATATTTCAATATAAAACTGAAATACAGTAATATTTACAATTAATATTACAAATAATATTAATAAGACAAGTGCACCTATTCTTTTATTGAGTTTTTTCTTTCCTTCATCCATTCTGACACTTTCCTTTCGTAACCATTTTTTGTTGGTTTGTAATAAATAACATCGCTAATTTGATCTGGTAAAAATTGTTGATTAACAAAATTCCCTTCATAATTATGTGCATATTTATATCCAATACTATACCCATGCTCTTTCATTCCTTTTGCAGGAGCATTACGTAGCCACATTGGGATTTCACCTATATTTTTATTTTTTATATCATTAAGAGCATTATCAATTGCAACATATGTTGCGTTTGATTTAGGACTAACTGCAATATAATTTGCAGCTTCTGATAAAATAATTCTAGCTTCTGGCATTCCTATCATTCTAACAGCTTCTTGGGCTGCTTGTGCAACAAGTAGTGCTGTAGGATTTGCTAAACCCACATCTTCGGCTGCACAAATAACTATTCTTCTTGCTAAGAAATTAATATCTTCACCTGCATAAAGAGCCCTAGCTAAATAAAATGTCGTTCCATCTGGAGAAGAGCCTCTCATAGACTTTATAAATGCACTAATATTATCGTAATGTTCATCTGCATTTTTATCAAACCTTATGGTTTTAGTTTGAATACAATTTTTCATTGTTGGTAAATCAATATTTATACTACCTTGTTTATCTAATTTTGTGGTAAGTACAGCTAATTCTAGGGCATTAAGTGCTATTCTAGCATCTCCTTGACTAACAACTGAAATATATTGTAAAGCTTTTTTTTCAATGTTTATTAAATATTTTCCTAATCCAAACTCTTTATCCTTTAGAGCCATATCTAAAATAGTTAATATATTTTCTTCACTTAATTGTATAAGTCTAAAAACATTTGAACGAGATATTAAAGATTTATTTACTTCAAAGTATGGATTTTCAGTAGTTGCACCAATTAAAACAATTGTTCCATCTTCTACAGAAGGTAATAAAGCATCTTGTTGAGCTTTATTAAAACGATGTATCTCATCTATAAACAATATTGTTTTTGCAGCTTGATTTAATAAAGAATTTTTAGTTTCATGTATAACTCTTTTTATATCAGCAACACCTGATGTAACTGCGTTAATTTGTTCAAAATTACTTTTCGTAGTTTTTGCAATAATTCTTGCTAGAGAAGTTTTCCCAGTTCCAGGAGGTCCAAAGAGTATAATTGAGCGTAGTCTATCAGCTTCTATCATTCTACGAAGAAGTTTATTTTCACCAATAATCTCAACCTGTCCAATGAATTGCGAAAGATTTTTTGGAGTCATTCTATAAGCTAATGGTTTTTTTTCATCAATCATAATCTAATATAAAGGATACCTTTCTACTAATATTTTAACATCATTAATTACTTTTTCATGGTTTTTATCAAAATCATCAATAGTTAAAGCCATTAATCTAGCTATTTCTAACATATCTTTTTCAACCATTCCCCTACTTGTAACAGCTGGTGTTCCTAATCTAATACCACTTGTTAGTGTGGGTTTTTTAGTATCATAAGGGATTCCATTTTTATTACAAGTAATATTTACTTCATCTAATATTCGTTGTGCTTTTTTACCAGACATTTTTTTATTAGTTAAATCTACTAATAACAAATGAGTATCTGTTCCTCCAGCTACTAAGTTAAATCCATGATTAAGTAATCCTTTTTCAAGAGCTTTTGCGTTTTTAATAATTTGTTTTTGATAAGTAATAAAGTCATCACTTAATGCTTCTTTAAAACTAACTGCTTTTGCAGCAATTATATGCATTAATGGTCCACCTTGAATACCTGGAAAAACTGCAGAATTTATTTTTTTCGCATGTTCTTCTTTACATAAAATCATTCCACCTCTTGGTCCTCTTAAAGTTTTATGTGTAGTAGTTGTAACAAAATCCGCATAAGGTATTGGTGATGGATGTAAACCTGTTGCAACTAATCCTGCTATATGAGCTATATCTACCATTAAGTATGCTCCACACTCTTTTGCAATATTTGAAAATTTTTCAAAATCAATAGTTCTAGAATAAGCACTAGCACCAGCAATTATCATTTTAGGTTTATGTAATAAAGCCTTTTCTCTAACTTCATCATAATCAATAGTTTGTTCATCTTTTTTAACACCATATGAGATAACATTATAATATTTACCTGAAATATTTTTAAACATACCATGTGACAAATGTCCACCACATGAAAGATCCATACCCATAACAGTATCTCCTGGATCTAAAACAGCAAAAAATACTGCTAAATTAGCAGAAGCTCCTGAATGAGGTTGTACATTAGCATGATCAGCTTTAAAAAGTTCTTTTGCTCTATCAATTGCAAGTTGTTCTACAATGTCTACATATTGACATCCACCATAATAACGTTTATTTGGATACCCTTCAGCGTATTTATTAGTTAATGGAGTTCCCATTGCATCTAAAACAGCTTCACTTACAAAGTTCTCACTTGCAA
>JAUUZV010000099.1 GCA_030592085.1 Clostridia bacterium
CATAAATAAATATAATGCTCCAATAATTACAAAAATCAACAAGTTAAAGCCATGTAATAAAAAGTCCATATTATTTCCCTCCAATTTCGTCAAATAACTGATTTGCTTTATTCATAAACTGATCTTTATCGTAGCCATTACATAAACCTTCAGCTATTAATTCTGTCATTTTTTTATCAAATATTTTTCCATAGTCATCATCTCTACTAATTAGTACTTCATCGCTTACTTTGACTCCCTTACTCCTATTAATTATGATAATTCCTTCTTCTTTTAACGTTGCATATGCTTTTGATACAGTATGCATATTAATACCTAGTTCAGAAGCTAAGCCTCGTACAGATGGTAAATCTTCTCCTGGCATTAAATACCCTCTAGCAATTCCATACTTTATTTGATTAGATAGTTGAGAATACAAAGTTTCTTCACTATTCACATCAATTCTGAGTAACATCCCATCACTCCTTTCAACTGTTATAGTGTTATTATAACAGTTAGAACAGTAATGTCAATGTTTTTATATTATTCTTTTTCCATAATCATTCTGATGATATAATGATTTAGAGTCAAATTGTAGAAAAAGGTGTTATATGGGTAAAAGAGAACTTGTTTATTCGGCAATAAATCATATTGAAACTCCAAAAGTGCCATATGGTATTTCTTTTACTTCTGTTGCAATGGATAAATATAAAGATAATCTAGAAATTGATTTTTTTGATAGTGAACTTAAAGCTGCTGTTAAAGAAGAATTTCTTACATTTAGAGAAGCATTGAATATTGGTATGGGTAATCATGTAGTTTCTTTATCTATTCCATGGTGGAATTGGCTCGATTTAAATAAAGAATATTATACTTCATATGAACCACCAGCATACCTTCCCAAAACAGTTGATTCAGGTAACTATAAAATGTTTGAAGAAAAAACTAAATTTTTCCAAAATAAAGGTCATTATGTTCTTGGGGTTGCATATGGTAGTCATTTTGAAAAAGCAAATTTTTGTAGAGGAATTGAAAATTTTCTAGCAGATCTTGTAGGATATCCTGATTATGCAAAAAAACTCCTAGATTACATTATTCAAAAAAACTTAATAAAGTTAGAGAACATAGTTAACTATTCTCTAGATGGTATTTTACTTGGAAGTGATTGGGGTTCACAACAATCCATGCTAATGTCACCATCTGTTTGGAGAAATTTAATAAAACCTGGAGAATTAAAAGAGTATGAGATTATAAAAAGTGCAAAGAAACATATTTGGATTCATTCATGTGGAAATATCGATGCAATTCTCCCTGATCTTATAGAAATGGGTGTAGATGTGTTAAACCCTTTACAACCTGAAGTTATGGATATCTATGAAATAAAAAAACAATATGGAAATAAACTTACTTTTTGGGGTGGTATCACCACACAGAGAATTCTTCCTTTTGGAACACCTGATGATGTAACTAATGAAACAAATAATATTATAAATAAAATGAGTAAAAACGGTGGTTATATCACAGCTCCTTCACAAGATTTTCAAGTAGATGTACCCTATGGAAATATAATAGCCCTATTAGAAGAAGCCAAGCGTTATAAAAGGAGATTATAATGAAATATGATTTTAAGAAAATAGCTATCCCCAAAACTCGTGATCCTTTTGTAAATGCACAGTTAATTCCTGCAGGAGTTGACCCTGATACTGGTGAAGAAAGATTTTGGATGTCTACATGGAACTCCATTATTGGAAGTATTGGTGTTTTAATTACTGAATCAGGTAAAAATAGAATATATCATTTTGATGCAAAAAAACAAGAGTTTGGATTTTATGGTGCATCTTATGCAGGTAATGACATCATGTGGGTATCTTGTTTTCTTGATAGTATTACAAAATTAGATTTGAAAACTGGTAAAACTCAAACATGGAATACTGGCATGCCTCATGCCTTATCTTCTAGTGGCCTAGTTTATGATAATAAAACAAAAAAAGTTTTTTTCGAAACATATTGTAGAAGTGACTTTAAAAATAACGGGTTATCCTTTAATACAGAAACTAAGAACGTATCTAAAGTTTTTAATGATATCCCACTTAAAAATAAGCAACTACGCCATTCTTTAAAAAATCTTGATGGAACATATACCTTTATAAGTTGTGTACCAGAAGTAGAATTATTACTATGGAATCCAATTAGTGATAAAGTAGAAGTAATATTAGAAAGTTTTAATCCAGGAAATAATTGTAACTTCTTTTATTATCTTGTTGTTATACAACGTGATGATGGTGCGATTTATCTACCTCAATTAGGATGGTTTGATCCTTTAAAACGAAAATTTGTTTCAGGTAATACTCCTAGTAAAGAAGCCACTTGGTTTGGTATTGATAATGATTTTGCCTATGGATGTGAATCCCTCCCACTTGGTGATACAATCCTTTATAAATGGAACCTAAAAACAGGTAAGGTGGATTTTCTGTCTCAAATACCTGATGCTATAGTGTATGGATTTAATCTTACAAAAAACAATAAAATAGTATGTGTAAATATGTATGGTTTCTTTTATAGGATTGATGCAAAAACAGGTGCAATTGAATGTTCAGTGAAACTTGATAGTGATTCTATAGGTCATATTGATTGTTTATACCAAATTGATGATAATAGATTACTTTGTACACCTTTTATTACTCAAAGATTTTATGAAATTAATTTAAAAACAAATAAAAGTATTGATTTAGGACGTGCTTCTGGTGGTAGAGGAGAAATCCTACAAATTGAAGAATTAAATGAAAAAATTTATATGGCTTCATACAATAAAGGACAACTTGTTGAATATGACCCTTTAAATCATGCTCATTTCCCTGAAAATCCAAGAATAGTTGTTAATCCTTTAGCTAATGCGATGCGTCCTGTTGCACTTTGTAAAAATGATAAATCCATATTTTACTCTTGTAGTTTAGAATACGGACATCTTGGCTCTATGATGATAAAATATACTCCAAAAACTAGCAATTCTTTGATTGTACCTAATACAATTAATAATCAGATGATTCGCTCCCTTATATATAACCAAAAACAAAACTTACTTATTGGTGCAACATCATACCATGCAGATTGTAATTCTTGTGTACCAATTGATAATTTTTGTGTTATTGCTATTTTAAACCAAGAAACATTATTACCTAAAAAATCGATTAAAGTTAAAGGTGATTTTGATAATTTTAATATATTTGGTTTGATTTCAGATAATAAATATCTTTGTGGTGGTGTAGATCATCATATTGAATTAGACCGTGGTTATTCATTTTATGTGCTTGATTTGTTAAAATTTAAAATAAGTCAATTTTCACTACCTGTAAAACTCACAACAAAAACTCTCACAAAAATATATGCTACTAATGTTACAGGAATGTTTATTTTTACAACTAAAGAACATGTGGAATTATGGGATTTAGAAAAAGGTATATTTGTAAAAAAACTCTGCGATAATCCTGGAATTTATAAAGCTTTTGTTCAAGATGATAAAATATATTTAATTTGTAAAAAAGATATTTATATAGTTTCTTTTTAAGATAACTATAATACTAAAATATTACTTGACTATACTTTACCATAAGGCACTTCTGTAATTGAAAACTTCTTTAAACAGCAGAATTTTCTTAAGCTTCATTAGTAATGATAGTATTAGATTCTATATCAAAATTTGATGGTGATATTGATAATTTATTAATAATCATTATACATATGCAATATTTCACCATTTTTTGCATACGTCAAGAGAACATGTGCCATATTATGCCATTATTTACCTATATTTTTTGTATAATTAGGTTTTCGTGTTACATTTTATATAAATATTATATAATTGAAATAAATTTAACATAAACATCTTTAGGAGACCAACTATGAAATATTTCAATAAAACTGATTTAGAAAACACATATATAAGCGCTGTGAGAATAATAATTTCTGTTCCATCAATTATTAAAACCAATCAAATTTTTAATGCTAATATCGCTTTACTTAAAGCCAATGGCTATCCTGATTTTGAGTTTGAAGGAACTCTTAAAGTCTTTAGTTCTAAAGGTATTCAAGGATTACCAAAAAGTATTTCTTTTAAAAAAGAAGATGAAGGACATATAAAAATTACGAATTTATCCATTAATAAGGAAGGTTTTTATCACATTAAAATTCAACTTAGTGAATTAAATCACTTCCCATCTGGAAGATCAAATGGTATCTGGTGTGTTAATGATTTTCCCTATAATCTATATTTTGGTGATATACATGTACATAGTACTAAAGGTCATTGTGGTACTCCTTTTATGCCTAAAAGTCCTGATTTTGGATATTGGTATGCAAAATATATAGCAGGTCATGATTTTTGTTCTATTACTGACCATGCCTCAAATGCAAGTAATCAAGATTGGTTAGATATTATTGATTCAACAAAAAAATGGCATGAACCAAATGAATTTATATCAATATTAGGTTATGAATGTGATTATGATGGCGAAGATGGTGGCCACTATAATATATATTTCCCAAATGATATTGGAGAAATGAAGAACTTCAAATTAGAAGTCGGTGGTACACTTGAGAAAATTTTCAAATTTACTAAAGCAAATAAAGCACTTGCTATAAGTCATCACTCTGCAAGAACACAACGTGGTCGTGATTATAAAAAAAGCTATTTTGGTGGGCAAGAAATTGAACCATGTTCTGAAGTAATATCTCAATGGGGTTCATCTGAATGTATTTTAAGTAATAGACCTATAAGAATTACTCCACATAAAGACAAAGCTCATTATTATAATTATGCAATTCAAAACGGTTATAAGCTTGGAGCCCTTGGAAGTAGCGATTCTCATTCTACAACTCCAGGTGGATTTGCTCCTATGATTTATCCAAATAGAGCTGGAAAAACAGTTTTTGAATATTCTGGAGCTATCACTGGAATATTTTCAAAATCGTTAACTAGAGAAGATTTATTTAGTGCAGTTAAAAATAGACGATGTTTTGCAACTGCAAATGATCAAATACTTTTATGGATTTATACAACTGATGGTTTTATGGGAGAAGAAATAACAACAGAACACGATTTATTAAATATTATGGTTCTATCTGCAAGTAATCCAATCCTTGAAGTTCATGTTATAAAAAATGGTTTACCCTATCAAATCTATAATAAAGATAACTCAGCAACAAATTTTAGTGAATCAGATTTTCTCTTTAAAAAGAAAATTGACAATGGTATTTTACAAAATGATACAAATTACTATATAAAAGTTATTCAAAGTGATGGTGATTTGGCAATTTCAAGTCCTCTCTGGTTACTTAAGTAATTACATTAAGCTAATGATAATTATGTTAATATCTCAATAATCATTTTTTACTTATATTTTTTAAGATATTAAATTAATAATAATATTCAAAGTAATATCAATTAAAAAAACATTCCTAATTCTTTATACTTAATACTAATAATTATATTACCATCCCTATCAATCGCACCATTTCTATTCCATTTTTCCACTTTTAACAAATCTATATTAGTTGATGAAACATGGCTATATTTTATATCAATAACAACTTCATTTTCTTTATTAATAAAGCCCCATTTATCCCCAACCTTTATAGCAGCTATTCCATCTTTAAAAAACAAAGCATCATCATACATTGGTTCAATTATAAACAAACCAGATTCATCAATAAATCCCCACTTGTCATTTATCTTTACAGCTGCAATACCATTTGTAAAAGTTCGTGCACTTTCGAATTCTAACGGAATAATAATTTCACCTGTTTTATCTATGTAGCCCCTTTTATCGTCAATACTAACAACGGCTAATCCATTATTAGTAAATACAGACATAAAATCATACTTAAAATCTAATATGACATTATCATTTATATCAATTAATCCATATTTTTCATTAAGTTTAACAATAATTAAATTATCTTTAAGTACATAAACACTTTGATATTTTGGTTCAATAAGCACATCTCCACTTTCATTAATTATTCCCCATTTTCCTCCTAGAAATATTCTAGCATAACCATTCTCAAAGCTATAAATCCTATCACATTTATAAAAAACAACTAATTCATTATTTAAATTAACTATTCCATATCTTTCATCTAATTTTACAGCAAAAAGATTTTCACTAATCACATCAATTCTATCATATTCAAAAGGAATTAATTCTATCCCATTCTCATCAATAACTCCCCAAACACGTCTATTAAGGACATCATTTTCTAATGTTTTCTCAACTGAAGCATATCCAAATATAAATCTATCTCCACTTTGATAGATTAAATCTATTACAACTTCTCCATTTTTATTAATATATCCAAATTTATCATTTTTACGCACCGCAATTGGATAATCATCAATAATAGGATAAATATAGTCATATTTTGGAGAAAGTATCTCTTCACCAAACTCATTTATCAAACCATATTTATTAAATCGCTTAAAAGAAGTAACATTTGTTGTATCATATGTACTTTTTGAACACCCAGATAATACTATACTTAGCATTATAAAAATAATTACTGTTTTTTTCATCAATAAAATCTCCCTAAATTTCATCTTTAACTATATTATATTTACTTATGAAAGCTTGTCTATAATAAGCTTTTTAGCAAGTGCTAATGCTTCGTCTATTTTAGATGAGTCTTTACCTCCTGCTTGAGCCATATCAGGACGACCACCACCGCCACCACCAGTCACTTTAGCAACTTCTCTAATAATATTTCCAATATGAATACCTTTTTTTACAGCTTTTTTCGTGGCACCTGCAACCAAGTTTACTTTATCTCCACCTGATGCTAATAAAACTACACAATCTTCAAATTTATCTTTTGCTTGATCACTTAATGAACGTAATTGATCCATGTCAACATTATCTACATGAGCTACAATAACTTTAGTACCATTAATATCTTCTGGATTAGAAAATATATCTTCCATACTACCAGATGCCATTTGTTTCTTTAGTTTATCAACTTCTTTTCGTAGGTTTCTTACTTCTTCTACTAAACTGGTAGCTTTTGTAGCACTATCTTCGACTACAGATACTTTTAATACTGATGCAGCTTGTTTTAAAGCGTTTTCTTTGCTTTCATAGTAATCTACTGCTTTTATACCTGTTGTAGCTTCTATACGCCTTACACCAGCTGCAACACCGCTTTCAGAAGTAATTTTAAATAAACCAGCTATTGCACTATTAGTTAAATGTGTACCACCACAAAGTTCCATACTAAATTCGCCAACCGAAACTACTCTAACATTTTTACCATATTTTTCACCAAATAGTGCAGTTGCACCTTTTTTCTTAGCTTCATCTATTGTTAGATTCTCAGTAACTACTATATTACCTTCTAATATTTTTTCATTAACAAGTCTTTGTACTTTTATCACTTCATCATTAGTCATTGCACTAAAATGAGTAAAATCAAATCGTAATTTTTCAGCATCTACATATGAACCTGATTGTTTTACATGTTCTCCTAAAACTTCTCCTAGAGCATTTTGAAGTATATGTGTTGCTGTATGATTTCTAGCAATCGCTAGTCTTCTTGTTTTATCTACTTCACATTTAACACTTTCGCCAACTGAAATTTCACCTTCTATATTCCCTGTATGTATGAATACACCTTCTGCTGTTTTCTTACAATTAGTAACAACCATTTTAAACTTATCATTATGTATAACACCGTGGTCTGCTACCTGTCCGCCACTTTCAGCATAAAATGGAGTTTTATCTAATGCTAAAACACCTTCATTGAAATATGTTACTTCATTTTCACTAGTTAATGTTTCATAACCTAAAAATTCTGTTGCTTTTAGGTGTTTTAAAACTTCGTTTGTTTCAGAATCCCAAGCACTAGCTCCATTACCTGATTTTTGTGCATTTCTAGCCATTCTCTTTTGATTTTCCATTTCAAAATTAAAACCTACTTTATCTAAGGACAATATGCTTTCAAATGCAATTTCCTCAGTTAACTCATATGGGAACCCATATGTATCATGTAATTTAAATATTTTATCCCCAGTTAATATATCGCTTTTTGATTTTTTAGTTTCTGCAATATATTGATTTAATATAACAAGTCCTTGATCTATTGTTGATTGAAAACGTTCTTCTTCAATTCTTATTACTTTTTCAATATATGCTTCTTTTTCTATTAACTCAGGGTATGCTTTTCCTGATTCCTTTACTACGATTTTTACAAAGTCACATAAGAAGTTATCCATTATACCTAATAATTTTCCATGGCGAGCTGCACGACGTAATAATCTACGCAATACATAACCTCTACCTTCATTTGATGGTAATATACCATCTGACACCATCATAACAGTACTTCTTATATGATCAGTTATTAGTCTTATTGAAACATCAGTTTTGACATCAGTTTTATAAGTCACTTTAGCTTTTTCACATACTGCATCTAAAAGAGTCCTTATTGTATCTACTTCAAATAGATTATCTACACCTTGTATTACAATAGCAAGTCTCTCTAAACCCATTCCAGTATCAATATTCTTAGTAGCAAGTGGTACATAACTACCATCAACTTGTTTTTCAAATTGTGTAAATACTAAATTCCATATTTCAATATATCTATCACAGTCACATCCTACTTCACATGTCTCACTATCACAGCCATACTCTTCTCCTCTATCAAAGAAAATTTAATAAGAAGGGCCACAAGGTCCTGTACCATGTTCCCAGAAGTTATCCTCTTTACCTAATCTAAATATTTTACTTTCATCAAGTCCTACAATATCTTTC
>JAUUZV010000219.1 GCA_030592085.1 Clostridia bacterium
GGATTTTGTTGATGTAGATGAACCAACAATTTCAATGGTTTTTTCTGTTAATGATTCACCATTTGCAGGCACAGAAGGACAATTTGTTACATCTAGACATCTTAGAGATAGACTATTTAGAGAATTAGAAAATAATGTGGCACTAAAAGTTGAAGAAACTGATACTACGGATAGTTTCAAAGTGTTTGGAAGAGGAGAACTTCATTTATCAATATTAATTGAAACAATGAGACGTGAAGGGTATGAATTTCAAGTATCTAAACCCGCTGTTGTTATAAAAGAAGTAGATGGTATAAAACATGAGCCAGTTGAATATTTAGTAGTTGATGTACCAGAAAATTTTGTTGGTGCAGTAATGAAAAAATTAGGTGAACGAAAAGCTGTAATGATTCATATGGAACATGGAGTTAAAGGATCATCTAGGATTGAATTTAAAATTCCTTCAAAGAATCTTATTGGATATTATTCTGAAATGTTAACTGATACAAAAGGTAATGGTACAATGCATCATACATTTGATGGATTTGAACCATTAACTGAAAAAATTAATACACGTAGTAGAGGATCTATGGTTGCCTTTGTGCGAGGAGAAGCTGTTCAATATGGTTTGTTCTATGCTCAAAAGCGTGGTGAATTATTTATTACTGCTAAAACAAAAGTATATCAAGGTATGGTTGTGGGACAAAATGCTAAAAGCGATGATATTGATGTTAATGTTTGTAAGAAAAAACAACAGACTAATGTTCGTTCATCTGGAGCAGATGAAGCTCTTAAATTAATTACTGCAAAAATTTTAAGTTTAGAAGAAGCTTTAGAATTTATAAGTGACGATGAGTTAGTAGAAATAACACCTCAATCAATAAGGATGAGAAAAAAATACTTAGATCCAATAAAAAGAAAGCGAATGAATAGATAAAATTATTAAGACTAGTACAGATGTATTGGTCTTTTTTTTAAATATTTTTAAAAAATAAGTAAAATAACTGGTAAAAATTGACTGGTATATTATATAATATAATAGTATGATAAATTTCGAGCGAAAAATTTTGGAGTTTAGATGTTAAAAAAAATCATATTACTACTTATATCAATTGCCATATTGTTTGTTTTTATCGGATGCGATGTAGAACAGTCATCAGATTTAACTTATGTTGCAGTTGATGATAATTATATAAGTGAACAATTAATAAAAGATGATGAATCCTGTGAAGTAGTTCAAAAAACCTTAGTTTTTCAAGATGAAATAAATGAACAAGAAAAACAAATGTTTATAGCAGCTGCTAATATGATTGCTGATTTCTTTCATGTGGAAAGTAACAGTGAGTTATTTACCAAAAATGATATTTTAGATATGGACGATTATGCAATAATCAATATACCATCAGATTATATCTTTTTTACAGCTAGTGTTTCATACGAAGATAATGACGTATTTAATGTTGACTGTGGTCTTTATGCTTTTACACAATATATGTATGAAGAAATTGAAGATTATTCACCAGATAAAATATATGATTATGGATTATATAAGTATAACAGTGAACCAATAAATGAATACTATGCAAAACGTGTAGTATTAGATTTTATAAACACAACACCTCTAGCAAATACAAAACTAATTCTAGAAAATGTTTTTTTCGAATATAAATATGATACTAGAGAAAAAGAGTACTTTGTATTTGAGTATTTTTATGTAAATGAGCAAGCAAAATTTGAAAAAATTTTTATTAAGGTAGATAACTATATGCGAAAAGTTGTACAAATTTCAAAATAATTTTAAAACACCTAACAGGGTGTTTTTTTCTTAACTGAACAAATATTTAAAAAGTGATATAATAGTGATGCTTGATAGAACCTATCAAGGAGGGTATCATGAAAAAATTAATTATTGCACTAATTGTTATATTAGTGATTGTATTTGCCATAATATTAGGTGTGTATTTATTAACTGATATATTAAATCCTAATAATATTCAAATTAACGAGATAAACCTAGAAGGTATTAATAATGGAGCTTATCTTGGTGTTTATGAAACTAAACTTGTAAAGGCCACAGTCACTGTTCATATCTATGATGAAAATATTTACAAGATTGATTTATTACGCCATGAAAATGGTCTTGGGAAAAAGGCAGAAATAATTTTAGATAAAGTAACTTTAGCAAATTCTGTAATGGTTGATCATATCTCTGGTGCAACGTATAGTTCAATGGTATTATTAAAATCAGTGGAAGATGCAATATTAAAAGCACAACCGGAACAAGTAGATTTTAGTGAATATAAATTAGTACAACTTGTGGGAACAATAGATAATAATAGTTTTGAGGCCATATATAATGGAGTAGCTACTGCATTTAGATATCCAATGATTGAACAAATAATGGAAGAGTTATCAATAAGTGATGGAGATATGATTTATATTATTTGTTCTGTAAATGAAGAACAACAAAATATTGTAACAAAAATCATTAAGAAATAAGACATAAAGGGGAAAAACTATGGCAGCAAAAATTAAGTTAGGCATCTTAGGGGCAAGAAGGGGAATATCTTTTTTAAACTTAGCAAAAAATAATGAAGAATTAAATTTTGAAGTAAAAGTCATTTGCGATAACTTTCCTTATCGTTTGAATAAAGTAAAAGAAGAACATGATATAAAAGTTACAGATGATTTTGATGAAATGTTAAAAGCTGATATTGATGCAGTAGTTTTGGCAAATTACTTTCATCAACATACTCCATTTGCAATTAAAGCATTAAAAGCTGGCAAACATGTGCTAAGTGAAACCACATCAGCTTCTACTATGAAAGAGTGTGTAGAATTATGTGAAGCAGTTGAGCAATCAGATGCTATATATATGTTAGCTGAAAATTATGCTTTCTCTAAAATAGGGTTAGCCATGAAACGAGAATATGACAACAATACTATAGGTGAAGCACTATACGCAGAAGGTGAATATGTTCACCCAATTGAAGTTGATGTTTTTAATTCTCTTTCAATTGGAGAAAATCACTGGAGAAATTGGGCTCCTTCTACATATTACTGTACACACGCATTAGCACCTTTAATGTATTTTTCTAATACTTTACCAGTATCAGTAAATGCACTATCAATAGCTAGAGAATCTTTATTAGAAGGAACAATGAAACGTTGCGACCCTACTTCTGTCATGTTATGTAGAATGGACAATGGGGCAGTATTTAGGCTTTATGGTTGGAATTCACCTGGACATAGTATATGGTATCGTATGCATGGTGATAAAGGAATGTTTGAAGCTCCAAGACAATATGATGGTGGATATTTTGGTAATGGACAGTTACGTATTTCAATAGACCCTTGGAATAGTGAGGATAAAACTACAGATACATATGGATATATACCAAACTGGCCTGAGCAATATAAAAAAGCTGGTACATCTGGACATGGCGGAGGAGATTATGTAGTAACTAAAATATTCTCTGATGCAATTAAGAATAATAAAACACCTGAATTTTTTAATGTGTATAAAGGTGTAGCAATGTCGGCTGTTGCTATATTAGGTTGGAAAAGTGCTTTAGCTGAAGGAACACCTTTTTCTATACCTGACTTTAAAGATAAAGTAGCAAGA
>JAUUZV010000003.1 GCA_030592085.1 Clostridia bacterium
ATTGGAATCTGGCCAGAAATTTGATTTTGGACATATATGGGAAGATATTTGTTTTAAAAATGGTCCGTTAGTTAGTCCAAGTGCTTTTGATAAATTTGTTGGTCCTCATTATAAGAAGATTAGCGAATTATTACTTTCATATAATATTGATTTACTATCTCTTGATTGTGATGGAAAAATTGATGCATTAATACCAACTTGGTTTAATAATGGAGTTAATATAATGTTTCCAATTGAAGTAGGAACATGGAATGCATCAATTGAACCTTGGAGAAAAACATATGGCAAAGGACTACGTGGAGTAGGGGGGATGAATAAAGTAGTTTTCTCAAGAGATTATAAAGCTGTTGATGAGGAAATAAAACGATTACAACCATTAGTGGATTTAGGTGGATTTATTCCTTGTCCTGATCATAGAATTGCTCCAGATGCAAAGTGGGAAAATGTACAATATTACTGTGAACAAATGAAAAAGATATATAAGTAAGTTATATTAGAACGTTTATCCACTTATTAGATTTATATCGCATATATACAACAATAAATTTAACTATTTCTTCTGTATAAACAACTGCCAGACACAAATGTACTGGTAGTTTTAATATATACACAGCAAAAAATGCAAGTGGAATACCTATAAAGTATATTGAGATAGCATCTACAAACATACAGAATTTTGTATCACCACCACTACGAAGAACTCCAATTATTAAGAAGAAATTCATTCCTCTAACACTCATAAAACATGCAGAAACAATAATTGTATTAATTGAATCTTGTATAGTCTTAGCATCAAAATTAAATATTAGTGCAACATAGCGACCTATTAGCAAATATATTCCACCTAAAATTAGTGTTCCAATAAAATTATATAACATACCAACCTTTGCAATATGTTTAGCTTCGTCAATTTCACGTGCTCCTAAATGATTACCTATAATAACAGCAATTGCATTACCAAAACCTATTAAAAATGCCCAGAATAAATCTGAAATAGTTAAGGCTACTTGTAATGAAGCAATAGCTGCTACACCTAAAGCGCCATAAGCTATAAAATAAATAGCCATTCCAAGGGACCAACTTGCTTCATTGATAATTACAGGGATTGCTTTTTTCATTACTTTTTTAAATAATTCAGAAGAAAAAGAAAAATACTGTTTAATAGTTCCCCTTAGAGGATGATCTTTACTTTTATAAATAATAATAAAGAGAATAATCATTTCAATGGATCGTGCAATTAAAGTGGCAATAGCTGCGCCTTTAACGCCTAAAACTGGAAAACCTAATTTTCCATTTATTAAAATATAATTTAATATTGTATTAATACTTAAAGCAATAATTGAAACAACCATAGGTAATTTAGTCATATGAATACTTCTGGAATTATAAATATAGACATAACTTAACGCAAGAGGAATATATGAAAAACATACGATTCTAAGATAAGTTGTTCCTTTTTCTAATAATTCTAAGTCATTTGAGAATAATGATAAAATCTGTGAAGGAAATATAAAAGCTGTTGTTGCGAAAACAGAAGCTAAAGCTAAACAGACTACAAACCCCATACCAACTATTTTTCTAATGCTTTCTCTATCTTTAACACCCCAATATTGTGAAGTGAAAATACCCATACCACTTAATACTCCAAATAGAGTGATAATAAAGATAAAGTAAAATCTATTTGATAGAGAAACTGCTGCTAATGCAACTTCTCCTCGTGAACCAATCATAATATTATCTACTAGATTTAATGAGGTTAAAACAAAGTTTTGCATTGCAATTGGCAACCCAATTTTTAATATTTTACGTAATAGTGAAGGGTTTTCTAAAGTGTTTTCCATAGTCTTATAATAATATCATAACAATGTATAAAAATGAACTATAAAATGAGTATAATTACCTGTATATATCGATTGAAAAATAATAAATTATTGAGTATACTAATATAATCATACAAAGGAGTCATCAATGACAAAGAGAGAGCGAGTAGAGGCTGCATTTTCATTTATCAAACCAGATAAAGTACCACTACAGTATCATCCTTCACTAAGAGGATATTTTGAGCATGGAGAAGCACTTAGAGAATTGTTCAAAAAATATGAAGGAGATTTTGATGATGTGTCAAATGAAATAATTCCAGTAATTCCTGATTATGCATATGATGAATTTGGAGATTACTATGATGAAATAGAAGATGAATTTGGTATTTTATGGACGCATAGAATTTTTGAAATAATGGGACACCCTAAATACAGACCTTTTGATAATTTAGCTAATCTTAAAACCTATAAATTCCCAACTCCTAAGTATGGAGATATTGAATTTATAAATTCAATAAGAGAACAGCAAAAAACTTCTTATTGTTTAAAAGGTGGTATTACTCTTTTTGAGAGAATGACTGCCATAAGAAACTTTGAAGATGTTCTTATGGATATGCATATGGATACAGTAGAAATAAATAAAATTGCAGATATGTTTGTTGAATATTACTTGATAGAAATTGATAATCTTCTTAAAGCAGATGTTGATGCCATATTTATAGGAGACGATTTTGGCACTCAAGACGACTTAATTATTTCACCAGAATTATTTAGAAGATTTTTAAAACCACGCTATAAGATAATGATAGATAAGATTCATAAGGCCGGTAAAAAGGTCCATTTTCATTCATGTGGTGCAAATATTAAATTAATTGATGATATGGCTGACTTAAAAATTGATTCATATTGGCCTCAACTTAATGCATATGATACTAAAGAATTAGCAAAAAAACTAAGAGAGTACAAGATTGCTACTTCACTACATTTTAGAGGACATACATTGAATTTTGGTACACCTGATGATGTAAAAAAATGGGTATATGATATAAGCGAAGAATTCGATTCCAAAAATGGAGGAAGTTGGTATTACATAGAAATTGACGATGGATTTCCATTTGAAAATATAAAAGCGCTATTTGAAATAATTGATCAATTAAGATGAAAAAATCTATTTAATGTGAATATTTATAAATACACAAGATAATAAGAGTTTTTTAAGGTACAATAACATTGATGTTAATAAAATAAATTGACATAAGGAGGTTAGTAATGGAAAAAAAGTATTATGATTTGTTAGGTATTAGTGAAGATGCAACAAATGAATCTATTAAAAACGCATATGAAAAATTATTAATGAGAGCTAAACATGATGATTCTATTGATGTACCAGTTATAAATGATGCATATGATCATTTAACTGGAAATGTTAAACCAGTTATTACTGAACAAGAAAAAAGTAAACGTGAGAAGGTTGCAAAAAGGTCAAATGCCATGCCTTTTTATATTATTGGAGGAATTATTTTAGCAGTTGTTTTAATATTAGTTCTACCTTCAATATTTACAAGAACACCTGATTTAGCTGTAACTTTTGTTGGTGGATATTCAATTAATGATGAAGCATTAATTTTAGAAACTGAAATTGAAGATAGTGGAATTAAAGACGTTGAAGTATCACGTTTGTTTGTTGATTCAAGTGTTAGTAGTGGCGAAGCAGATTATGGTGGGCGATTAGCTTTAGCTGGAATGTTACAAGGTGGAGAAGCTGATTTATTTATTACAACAAAAGAAGCATTTAATTACCTTTTAATTGATGAGGATGCTTTAATGGTATTATCTCAAAGCATATTAGCTGATTTAGGTATTCAATTAAATGATGAACGATTAGTTTATGTAAATGGAATTCCATATGGAATTGATGTAAGTGATGTTTCATTAATTACCAATGCTGTATCTGGAAATGATGAAGCAATTATGTGTATTGCCAATAACAGTGATCATCTTGATGAAATTATTGAAACAATAATATTACTTTTAGACTAATACTTAAAATAATATAAATTATAAAAAAAAAGGATGAATATAATTATTCATCCTTTTTTACTAATCTTTTTAAGTTTTTATAACCTAAAGTACAACCAAGTAATGTGTCTTCCATGCCTTCAAATTCAATTGATAAAGTACCTTTATAATTGTATGTATTCATAATATTTATACACTGAGCCAATGGAGCATCACCATGTCCAATAATTGCACCTCTTAAATAATTCCCATTACGAGTACAGAACCAACCTTCACCTGGATTAAAGGAACCACCTGATTTAACATGAAAATCTTTAAAATGAATATGGAAAGCATATGTAATTAAACGTCCCATTGCACGAACGGGATCTTCATCAACACACATGAAATTTCCCACATCTAATAATACTCCAAAATTATCATGATCCACTTCATTTACTAATAATTCAATTCGATCACTATCTTGTGAATAGCGACCATGATTTTCTACCATTGTTTTTATTCCTAAATCATTTGCATATGTTGTTATATCATGGCATGCAGATGCTAGTTTATCTAAATTGAAATAGAAACTTCTAGCAGCTGGATCTGCAGCATTAAAACCGAAAGTAGCATCATGTCTCATTTTATCTACACCTAAAGCTTTTGCGATATGAACTTCTTTTTTTATTTTTTTAATTTCTTCTTTTACATTGCCTTCACTACCAGTTAATAAATCAGCAGGAGTAGCATAATTCGCAATAGATAAACCAACTTGTTCACAAGCTTTTTTTACTTGTTTTGCTAATTCTAGTTTTTCATCTCCAGTGGCTGGTAAGTTGGAAAATTCAATGGCATCAAAACCAATTTCTTTGGTTTTTTTTATAATATCAAATAAGTCCATTTCTTTACTTTTTAATAATTTACTATATGCATATGAGCTAATT
This sequence comes from Clostridia bacterium, assembly GCA_030592085.1. Taxonomy (GTDB): domain Bacteria; phylum Bacillota; class Clostridia; order DUPQ01; family DUPQ01; genus JAFGUQ01. The sequence goes on from JAUUZV010000003.1 coordinate 4,766, forward strand.
CCTAATTTCATAACATCCTCCTTAAAAATTGTACAGCTTTTTTTATATCTTCATAGGGTGTTTGACCCACTTCTCTTTCAATAGTTAAAAATCCTTCATACCCAGTTTCACTTAACGCCTGTAAATAAGTAGGGAAGTGGACATTTCCTTCTCCTAGTGGTGTTTCAATAAAAGCTTCTTCCCAAGTTTTTTTATGTGTCATATATAAGTCTTCAGGATTACATTTTAGTAACATTTTACCGTCTTTAGCATGAGTATGAACAATATATGGTGATAAATTTTTAACAGCATCTACTGGATTTTCTCCTATTACCATAACTAAATTTGCAGGATCAAAATTAACTTTAACTCCAGAACTACTTAATGAGTCAAGAAATTTTCTTAATATAGTAGAAGGTTCTGGACCTGTTTCAATTGCAAAGGACGCTTTAACCTGGTCAGCATATTTACCTAACTCTTCACAGGCTTTTAACATAATTTGATATCTTTTTATTGATTGATCTGTTGGTATAACACCAATATGGGTGGTAACAACATCACAATTTAGATCTAATGCTAAGTCAATTATTTTTTTTGATAGAACAATCTTATCGCGATTTGAAGTCTCATTCATAAAACCACCACCTGGATCGCCACATAATGCACTAACTTTTAATCCATAGCTAGTTATATAGTCTAATAATTCAATTCTGTCTTTTTTCGAAAGATTATCAGGGTTCATAAACCCATTCACAGCATAAATCTGTATACCGTCAGCTCCCACTTCTTTAGCCTTTTTAATTCCTTCATGAATAGGTAGTCGAAATGAATCAACTATTACACCAATTTTGTATGTCATTAGAAGTTCCTCCATATTGTAAAGTGTACCGTAAAACTAATGATTAATCCATAAAAAAAACCACCTGTTAAAAGATAATAGATGGTTTTTTTATTTATATGATAATAACTATCCTAATAAACTAATTAAAATACCAGCTGCAACAGCTGATCCTATAACACCAGCTACATTTGGTCCCATTGCATGCATGAGAAGATAATTATTTGGATTTGCTTCACGACCAACTTTTTGAGAAACTCTAGCAGCCATTGGGACAGCAGAAACACCTGCTGAGCCGATTAATGGATTAATTGGTTCACCTGGGAATTTGTTCATTAGTTTTGCAAATAAAACCCCACCAGATGTGCCAATAGCAAATGCTAATAATCCTAATCCTAAAATCAATAATGTGCTAAGATTTAAGAAGTTAGCAGCAGTAGCTGTTGCACCAACAGCTAACCCTAGAAAAATTGTTACAATATTAATTAACTCATTTTGAATTGTTTTACTTAAACGTTCTACAACCCCAGATTCTCTAGCTAAATTACCAAGCATTAACATGCCAACTAATGGAGCAGAAGCTGGAATAAACATTACAACTAAGATCGCTACAACTATTGGGAATATAATTCTCTCTGTTTTAGAAACAAAACGTAATTGTTTCATAACAATTTTACGTTCTTTTTTAGTAGTAAATAATTTCATTATTGGTGGTTGAATAAATGGAACTAATGCCATATATGAATATGCAGCAATAGCAATTGGTCCTAATAAGTTAGGGGCTAATCTACTGGCTGTGAAAATAGCTGTTGGGCCATCTGCACCACCAATGATTGCAATAGCTCCTGCTTCAGCTGCTTGAAAACCTAACAGATTGGCTCCAATGAAAGTTAAGAAAATACCAATTTGTGCAGCAGCACCTAATAAAAAGCTTTTTGGATTGGCAAGAAGTGGACCGAAATCTGTCATTGCTCCCACACCCATAAATATTAATGGAGGGAAGATACCAGTTTTAATACCAATGTAGAATATATCAAGTAATCCACCAGTTTGAAGTACTTTAGCATAATCTGGATGCCAATTAGCTGAATATCCAACCATACCTTGTTGTAAAGGATTCTCCCATAATTGCGCATGGAATAATTCTCCACCAGGTAAATTTGTTAATAACATACCAAATGCAATAGGTACTAATAAAAGGGGTTCGAATTTTTTAACAATTCCTAAATAAAGTAAGAAACATGCTAAAATAATCATTATGAGTTCTTGCCATTGTAAATTGGCAAATCCTGAATTACCTAATAATTGTCCGATTCCACTAAAAAATTCACTCATTATATATTCCTCTTATAAACTTTCCACTAATTCATGTTTACTAGATTCATTCCAGATGGATGATTTAGATGTAACACGATTAAAAGTAGTAACCTTGATTTTACATTCAGGTGAAAGACCGTTTGAGTTCAGATATGCTGAAACTGCCGCTGTAATAACAGCAATTAATTCATCATCACCATCTACTTCAACAGTAATCTTTTTATCGGCTTTTGATCTCTTTGACCGAATTTTTTTATTCTTTTTTTCTCGATTCATAATTTTACCAAACACAAAAATGAAGAGTGATAAAGCTATTAATGCTAGAAAAACGACAGATATTCCAATGATTGCTTGCAGCCACATAATCATGGTCTCCTTATATCAAATATTTCCTTGATAACTTACCATAGACAAGGCGTTTAGTCAATGAAGAACCAAGTAAAAAAGAAAATATAACCTTTATATTCTATAGGCGGTAGTTTGTGAAAAATGCAAAATTATGCTATATTTAATGAGTAATCAATTATGTAATTGGAGTATTACTATGGCACAAAAGAAAAAAACTCAAAAAAAGAGTTCACCAACCAAGGCAAAAACTAACCAAGCACTAGTGAAAGAGATAATTGGAATTGTTATTTTAGCAATTGGTATTTTGTTGTTTTTCGGTATATTTTTTGAAAAATCTTCAGGTGTATTTGGCACCTTTATAGCAGGATTATTATCAGGTTTACTTGGATGGACCTATATGTTATTCCCATTTGTGGTGGTAATATTAGGGCTTTATTTGATATTTACTGGCATGACTGATAAATTGCGAAATAAGTCAGCATATTATGTAGCTATGGTTTTATTAGTTTCTAGCTTCTTTCATATTGTTTATTTACAAAACAATACAACAGTTTATAATAACCTATCATTCTTTAAAATAATTGGTAAATTTTATGTAGATGGTACTAATATTTTAGGTGGTGGGTTATTAGGTGGAATTATTATTACTCCACTTAAAGCAATATTTGGTATTGCAGGTGCTTATATAATAACAATTGCCTTATCAATAATTAATATAATATTATTTACCAATAGAAGTTTTAAGAATTTTATAATTAACTGTAAAAAAGCAACTGTTAATTTTGGTAAATGGATGGCTGATAGTTTCCGTCCAGTCTCTGATCAAATTTCTGATCAAGAAAAAAGCGAGAGACGTAATAATAAGAAAAAAACTAAGATTGATGAAACTTACGATGAGTATACCCAAGAAGAGATGGAACTTAAAAAGGAAAAACAAATCAATTTCACTGTTGGTGAAAAGAATAAAGATAAAAAACCAATAAAGAAAGATTCACTTAGAAAACAAAGAACGCTAAGACAACCAAATAAACCTAATGTTATAAAAACACAAACAGAAAGAGTGAAAAAAGAGATTAAAGATGTACCAAGTAAAGTTATAGCTGGGTATATTACTCCTCCATTAAATTTATTAGATGATGCTATTTCAGATAGTACTAGCTCAAATAACTCTGTTCAAGTTGCTAAAAAACTTGAAGCAACACTGGCTAGTTTTGGTGTAGAAGCAAAAGTAGTCGATTTTTCAAGAGGTCCTTCCGTTACACGTTATGAATTACAACCTAAAGTAGGTGTAAAAGTTAGCAGAATTACTAGTTTATCCGATGATATTGCATTGAATTTAGCTGCAAGAGATGTACGAATTGAAGCACCTGTTCCAGGAAAAGCGGTTGTTGGTATTGAAGTACCAAATAGAGAAAAATCAATTGTTTCTTTAAAAGAAGTTATTGGGTCTAATGAATTTCAACAACATAATAGTCCAGTAGCTGTCTCAATAGGTAAAGATATTGGTGGTAAAGTAGTAATAGCTGATATTAAAAAAATGCCTCATATGTTAATAGCTGGAGCTACAGGTTCTGGTAAAAGTGTGTGTATAAATTGTATTATTATTAGCATTTTATATAAGTCATCACCTGAAGATGTAAAACTATTAATGATTGATCCTAAAAAAGTAGAGTTAGGAAACTATAATGGTATTCCACATTTATTAATCCCTGTAGTAAATAATGTTAAAAAAGCAGCAGGAGCATTAAATTGGGCAGTTGTTGAAATGACTAGTCGATATGATAAGTTTTCAGAAGTTGGTGCAAGAGATATAGCTTCATATAACAAAAAAATAGAAAATATACCTGAGCATGAAAAGTTACCTCATATTGTTATTATTATTGATGAACTAGCTGACTTAATGGCCTCTGCACCTGGTGAAATAGAAGATTCTATTTGTCGTTTAGCACAGCTGGCTAGAGCTGCTGGAATGCATTTAATTATTGCAACTCAGCGTCCATCTGTTAATGTTATTACAGGTTTAATTAAAGCAAATATACCATCTAGAATTTCTTTTGCAGTTGTATCACATATTGATTCTAGGACTATTTTAGATATGGCAGGTGCTGAAAAACTTTTAGGTATGGGAGATATGTTATTCCATCCAATAGGAATGTCAAAACCAGTAAGAGTACAAGGTGCATATATTGATGATTCAGAAATCACACGGGTTGTTTCCTTTATAAAAGAACAATCAGATGCAAATTATAATCAAGAAGTTATTGAAGAAATTAATAATAAAAATAATAGTAACAAACGTGGAAAAATAGACAATGAAGTTGATGAGCATCTACCTAGAGCTGTTGATATGATAATTGAGGCAGGTAGTGCATCAGTATCATTTATTCAGCGTAAATTTAGAGTTGGATATGCTAGAGCTGCAAGAATTGTTGATCAGATGGAAGAGAGAAGAATTGTAGGACCATCTGATGGTTCTAAACCAAGACAAGTACTTATCACAAGAGATGAGTGGGCTGAAATGCAAATGCAAAACCCAGAAGAATACAAAGTGGATTAAATGACATTTTTACCAGTTAATAAAGAAGATATGGCAAAAAGAGGCTGGGAACAGTTAGATTTTTTGTATATTACAGGTGATGCTTATGTGGATCACCCTTCTTTTGGTCACGGTATAATTTCACGTGTTTTAGAAAGTTATGGTTACAAAGTAGGTATATTAGCTCAACCTGATGTAAAAACACCTTCTTTGATTAGCTCGATGGGAAAACCTAAACTTGGTATATTAGTTTCAGCAGGTGTACTTGATTCAATGGTAAATAATTACACTGCTTCAAAAAAACATAGAAGAATTGATCGCTATTCACCTTTAAGCGGTCCATATAAAAAACCTGACCGAGCATTGATTGTATATTGTAATATGATTAAACAAGTATATAAAGATTTACCTATCATTATTGGAGGGATTGAAGCAGGGCTTAGACGCTTTGCACACTATGATTACTGGTCTAATAAAGTAAGGCGTTCAATTATATTTGATACACGAGCAGACTTATTAATATATGGTATGGGTGAAAAAACCATTATTGAAGTGGCCAATAGATTAAAAGATGAAAAACCACTTACAAATATACGTTCAACTGCAATCATAACAAAAACTATTCCAGATGATGCTTTAGTTATTCCTTCCTACGAGCAAGTAAAAGAGAACAAACAAGAATTTGCGAAAGCATTTTCCATGGTTTATTATGAACAAGATCCATATCTAGGGAAAATTATTGCTCAAGCTCATGGAGATAGATTTTTATTAAACTTTCCACCTAACTATCCTTTAAGCGATGACGAAATGGATAAAGTATATGACTTACCATATGAAAGAAAATATCATCCGATGTATGAGCCTTTAGGAGGAATTAAAGCTATAGAAGAAGTGAAAACCTCCATAACAAGTCATAGAGGTTGTTTTGGCGGTTGTCATTTTTGTTCAATTGTTTTTCATCAAGGACGAATAATTCAAAAACGAAGCAGGAAATCCATATTAGCTGAAGGTGAAAAAATATCAAAGGCAAATGATTTCAAAGGATATATTAATGATGTAGGAGGTCCTACAGCTAATTTTAGAAATGCATATTGTACAAGTACTAAACAAAAGGGGATGTGTCGTCATAAACAGTGTTTATATCCAACAGTATGTAAAAATTTAAAGATTGATCATAGTGAATATCTATCAGTGCTAACAGAACTTAGAAAATTAGAAGGTGTTAAAAAGGTATTTGTGAAATCAGGAATTAGATATGATTATTTATTAAAAGATAATGATAGATTTTTAGAAGAATTATGCAAACACCATATAAGTGGACAATTAAAAGTAGCACCTGAACATGCTAGTACACACGTATTAGATTTAATGGGAAAACCATCTATAAAAGAATATCTTATTTTTAAAGAAAAATATGAAAAAATAAATAAACGAATACAAAAAAAACAATATTTAATTCCATATTTAATTTCTGGACATCCAGGTGAGAGTATAAAAGATTGTATTGAAGTTACAGAATTTTTATTAAACCAACGATTTATACCTGATCAAATTCAAGATTTTTATCCTACACCAGGAACAGTATCTACATGTATGTACTATACAGGAATCCACCCATTAACTTCTAAAAAGGTAGTTGTTCCAAAAGGGGAGCAGCAACGAAAAATTAGGAGAGCATTAATTCAATTTAATCACCCAGCAAATAGAAGGTTAGCAAGAAGTGTTTTAATTAGCGAACATCGAGATGACCTTGTCAAAAGAATTAATAGAAAGTAAAATAGCAGTAACTAAATATCGATTGGAGAAAATATTTGAAATTTGCCATTACTACTTTAGGTTGTAAAGTTAATCAGTATGAAAGTGATGCCATGAGTAACTCATTGCTAGGTCAAGGTTATGAACTTGTAAAATTTTCAAGTATTGCTGATTTATATATTATAAATACATGTACTGTCACAGAAATGGCTGCAAAAAAATCAAAACAAATGGCTAGAAAAGCTAAACGAACAAATGAACAGGCGATTGTGGTTGTTACAGGTTGTTTGGCCCAAAATACACCTGATGAAGTTAAAGAGTTAACAAATGCAGATATTGTTATTGGAAATCATGAAAAGAGTAAACTAATTGAATATGTAAATAATCATACTAGCCATGTAGAAGATATTATGTCTATTAAAACTTTTGATGAGATTGGAAATTCAATAGTAAAAACTCGAACAAGAGCATATGTGAAAATACAAGATGGTTGTGTGAATTTTTGTTCTTATTGTATTATCCCATACGTTAGAGGACCTGTGAGAAGTAGAAAATTACCTGCTATTATAAATGAAGTTGAAAAACTAACTGAGCAAGGAATTAAAGAGGTTGTGCTGACAGGTATACATATTGATTCATATGGAAGTGATTTAGAAAACGTTAATTTGCTTGATGTTTTAAAAGAACTACAGAAAATTCAATTGTTAAAAAGAATACGGTTAAGTTCATTAGAACCGACTGTTATTACTCGTGATTTTATTAATCAAGTGAAAAAAATGGATAAATTCTGCCATCACTTTCACCTGTCATTACAGGCAGGGTGTAATAAAACATTAATTCGTATGAATAGAAAGTATAATACAAGTGATTTTAATAGAGCAGCTTCGCTAATTTATAAGCAATTACCCGATTGTTCCATTACTACTGATATAATTGTTGGATTCCCAGGGGAAACAGATGACGATTTTCATGAAAGTTTAACTTTTGTTAAAAAAATGAAATTTTTAAAAGTACATATTTTTCCTTTTTCAAAACGTAAAGGGACAAAAGCATATGATATGATTGATCAAATAGAAAAAAATATAAAAAGTGATAGAGCACAACAATTATCTAATGAAGCAAGTAAACTAACCTATGAATTCTTAGATACTTATGTTGGGAAAAAAGTAATTGTGCTTACAGAGGAATTAGAAGATGAATATATGAAAGGGCATACCATGAATTATATGACTGTATTAATAAAAGATGAAAATATAATTAAGAACGTTGAAATTACAGTTACTATACAAGAAAATTGTGGTACCTACTTAAAAGGCATTATTGATGAATAAAAATGAACAATCTGAAAAATTAAAGAAGCGACGTTATATAATACTTGGACTTGTAGTTATAGCAGTTATTGTGTTTTTTTTAACACCATTTGGTAGACAATTTATATCACAAATCAGTAAAGTGTTTTCATCACAAGATGAATTACAAGTTTATGTTGAAGGATATGGGATATTAGCTCCTTTGATTTTTTTAGCGATTCAGATAATTCAAGTTATTATTGCACCTATTCCAGGAAATGTAACTACATTAGCAGGTGGTGCAATATTTGGTGTGTGGGAAGGTTTCCTATATGGAGCAATTGGTATTTTTATTGGCTCAGTTATTGGTTACTGGTTAGCTAGATTTTATGGGAAACCTTTAGTTATAAAACTTGTTGGTAGCGATACCTATGATAAATATGCAAATACTTTTTTTGGGAGGAGCTTTATTGTACTATTAACAATATTTCTTTTTCCTTTTTTCCCAGATGATGCTTTATGTTTAATAGCAGGTGTATCTAAAATAAAATTTGGACTATTTACTATTTTAGTAATAGTTGGGCGAACACCTGGTATATTAATGTCAAGTTATATAGGTGCAGGTGTTATAAAATTAGTACTTTGGCAATGGGTGATAATTGGTATTATTTCCATATCAATTATTGCTTTATCTATTAAGTTTGGAGAAAAGGTAGAAATTTACTTTAAAAAGATATATAAAAATTTATAATCAGTTGAAGTTATGCTTGAAATATAATAGTATAAGATATATATATAACGGAGGGGACATTTAATGAAAGATGAAACACTTGAAATTAATTTTTCATCTGAAAAAGCAGTAAAAGCTAGAGAAATAATTAATATTGTAGCAGATGCCTTAAAAGAAAAAGGTTATAATCCAGTTAATCAAATTGCTGGTTATCTGATGTCAGGTGATCCTACATATATCACTAGTTTTAAGGGCGCAAGAAAAGCCATAAGACAATTAGAACGAGATGAGATTATTGAAGAATTAGTGAAAAACTATATTTTAGCTATTAATGAATAAAGTAGTTCTCGGAAACACAGGTTTATCAGTAAGTAGATTATGTTTTGGAGCCTTGACCATTGGACCTTTACAGGCAAACTTGCCAATTGATGAGGGTTCTTCTATTCTTGCCTATGCTTTAAAGCAAGGCATAAATTTTATTGATACTGCTCAACTATATGGGACTTATCCATATATCAAAGAAGCAATTAGAAAAACAGGAATTAGACCTGTTATCTCCACAAAATCATATGCATATAATAAAGAACAAGCAGAAACTAGTTTAGAAGAAGCTAGGAAGCTATTAGATATTGATGTAATAGATATTTTTATGTTACATGAGCAAGTTAGTGAATTAACCTTAAAAGGGCATCAAGAGGCCCTTGATTATTACTTAAATCAAAAAGAACATGGGAAAATAAGAGCAGTTGGTGTGTCTACACATGCAATTGAAGTAGTTAATGTTGCTAGTTTAAGAAAAGAAATAGATATTATCGCCCCTATGCTTAATATGAAAGGTCTTGGGATAATAGACGGTACGCTTTTAGAGATGGAAAATGCCATATGTAAAGCAAAGAAACATGGCAAAAGTATTGTCACAATGAAACCATTAGGTGGAGGTAATTGTATTTCAAACTATGATCAATGTTTTTCATACTTATTTAAAAATGAAAATATTGATAGTATTGCTGTTGGCATGAGAAGTGAAGCTGAAATAGATATGAATATTGCAACTTTTTCTAATACAGAAATAAGTGAAAGCCTTAAAGAAAGAGTTTCTTTACAAAATCGTCAATTGCATATAGAATTTTGGTGTGAAAAGTGCCAAAAATGTATAAAGAGATGTCAAGCTAATGCATTATCTTTTTCTAATGGAGAAGTGATTATTGATCATGAAAAATGTGTACTTTGTGGTTATTGTGCATCAGTATGTGATGTGTTTGCCATTAAAATATTTTAGAAGGTGACTATGATAGTTTTAGGAATTGATTATGGAGATAAGCGAGTGGGCATAGCAAAATGTGATGCTCTTATGATGATTGCTACAGGTTTAGATACTATTGTTAGAAAAAATAATAGTATGAGGCAATTAGCAGAAACAATTACAAAAGTTGTAGATGAATATAATGTGGAAAAAATTGTGTTAGGAATGCCTAAAAATATGGATGGTACATTAGGCGAACGAGCGAATAAGACTATTGAATTTGCCGATATACTTGCAAAAAACACAGATATTGATATAATCTTTTGGGATGAACGTTTATCTTCGAAGGCGGCTCATCGTAATATGCACGAGCGAGGCATTAAAACTGGGTATAATAAAGGCAAGGTTGATAAAATAGCAGCTTGCTATATATTACAGTCTTACCTTGACAGTATATAAGGAGAAAAAAATGGATCAAAATAGAGATGGCGTAGTCACACTAGAGGATGACAACGGACAGTTAATAGACATGAAAGTAATAGAGATGATAGAATATATGGATAGCCAATATGTGTTACTACAGAGTGACGATGAAACAGATGAGTTATCTTATGTTTTTAAATTTATGGAAGATGATAACTTTGACAGATTAGAAACTATTGAAGATGAAGAAGAACGAGAAATGATTTTTAAGTTATTTGAAGAAAAGATTGAAGGAAACGGACTAGCAAACTAGGAGGATTTTATGAAAAAAGTAATTATTATTGTTTTAATAGTGCTATTGAGTTTTTCATTAGCAGCATGTAATAAAGATGATGTTGTAGAAAGTGAATCACCAGCACCAACAACAAGTGAGGTAGCAACACCTACTAGCACACCAACCCCTGTTGTGATTTACCCTGATGGTGTTCCACATGATGGGGTGAGACCAATTGCAGTTGTAATTGATAATCAAGGTGAGTATCCTTTCCCTCAGGCAGGACTATCAGATGCACAAGTTGTTTATGAATTTGTTGTTGAAGGTGGTGTCACAAGATATATTGCAATGTTCTGGGAAACAAAGATTGAACTTATAGGGCCTGTTAGAAGTGCAAGAGATTATATGTTAGATTTCATTTTTCCTTATGATGGGATTTTTGTTCACAATGGTGGAAGCCCATCAGCTTTAGCACAGATAGATTATGAAGAGTGGATTGATTCACTTGATGGTACTAAAGATGCTAATAAAATATTTGAAGATATAACTTCTAATCCTAATAATTGGCAAGATACATATACTAATAGCGAAGATATATATGCATACATTGAAGAAATTGGAATTTCTTTAGAAACTGATTTAATTGGATACCCTGAGTTTAGTGAAAGCCCAATTATTTTAGAACAGGGGATTAATGCGAAAATTATTAATATTGCATATTCAGCTATTAGTTTTTCAACATATATGTTTGATGAAGAAAAAGAAACATATTTCCGTAATCGTAATGGAGAAACACATACTGATAGAAATACAGGTGAACCATTATCAGTTACTAATATAATCATACAAAAAGTTACTAATGAAACTATTGTTGGAGATGATTCAGGTAGACAAGAATTAGAAACAATTGGAAGTGGAGAAGGTTACTATTGTACTTTAGGAAAATGTATTGAAGTTACATGGGAAAAAGCTGACGAGAATTCACCTACAATTTATAAAGATTCAGACGGAAATGAAATTATGCTTAATGAAGGTAATACTTGGATACAAATTGTTCCAACCTATGTGGAACTATTAATTCTATAAGAACTAGAGCCTCAACAGAGGCTCTTTTTTTAAATACTAATTAAAAATATGCATGTTATTAATTTTTAAATATAGTGAACATTAAGAGTTTTGAACAATCCGGAATTTCCGGATTATTCAAATTAAAGGGAAAAGCTCTTAAAGGAAAACAGATTGTCATATCTGGTTTAGTAAATGGAATAAATTAAATTGCGAAAAAGGCATGTAAATGTTACTATATCAATACAATATAAATAGTGCTGAAAGGACATACATGAGTACATATAATCAACTCTTAAGGGAAGTAGAAAAACCTGTTAGATATACAGGAGGAGAACTCAATTCAATTATTAAAAACCATGATGAAGTAAAGGCAAGCTTTGCCTTTTGTTTTCCTGATGTTTATGAAATAGGCATGTCACATCTTGGCATGAAAATTTTATATCATATTCTTAATCTTCGTGATGATACTGTTTGTGAGCGAGTTTTTTCACCATGGGTAGATTTAGAAGATAAGATGCGTGAAAATAATTTATTACTAACATCACTTGAAACTAGAAAACAAGTAAAAGATTTTGATATTGTTGGTTTTACATTACAGTATGAAATGAGTTTCACAAATATATTAAATATGTTGGATTTATCAAATATTCCAATTTTTGCTAGTGATAGATTAGAAAGTGATCCAATAATTTGCGCTGGTGGACCTTGTGCAATGAATCCAGAGCCAATGGCAGACTTTATTGATTTTTATATGATTGGTGAAGGCGAAGAAGTTATTAATGAAGTAATGGATATCATTATCTTAGCCAAAGAAAAAAATGATTCTAGGAAACAAACCTTATTATCACTTTCAAAACTAGTTGGTGTTTATGTACCTTCATTATATAACATAACATATAACGAAGATGGCACTATTAAAGAGGGCGTAACCAATTCCATTGAAAAAAGAATAATAAAGAATTTTGATAAAGTTGTTTATCCTGATAAATTTATTGTTCCATATATGAATATTGTTCATGATCGTGTTATGGTTGAACTATTCAGAGGGTGTAGCAGAGGTTGTCGTTTTTGTCAGGCAGGATATATTTATAGACCAGTTAGAGAAAAAACACCTGAAACACTTATTAAACAAAGTATCGATTTATTAGATTCTTCAGGTTATGAAGAATTATCACTAGCTTCATTAAGCACAAGTGACTACTCTCAATTTGAAAAATTAACAAATGGGTTGCTTGAAATAACAGCAAAGCAACAGGTGAATTTAAGTTTACCATCACTTAGAATTGATAACTTTACAATGGGTTTACTTGAAAAAGCAAAAACTATTAGAAAATCAGGTTTAACCTTTGCTCCAGAAGCAGGTACACAACGATTACGTGATGTTATTAACAAGAATATTACGGAAGAAGATATTTTACAATCAAGTGAATTAGCTGTGAAAAATGGTTGGACTAGAATTAAATTATATTTTATGCTAGGACTTCCAACAGAAACTATGGAAGATGTTAAAGGGATAGCAGATGTTGTATTTGAAATACTAAAAGTATATAAGGAAAGTGATTACCAAGGTAAAAAAGGATTAGCTTTAACTGTTAGTACAGCCTTTTTTGTTCCAAAAGCTTTTACACCATTTCAATGGGAACCACAAGATAATATTAAATTAATGACAGAAAAATTTACCTATTTAAATAATATTATTGGACAATCTAGAAAAGTTAAATATAATTGGCATGAACCTAAAGTTTCATCAATAGAGGGAGTAATTGCAAGAGGTGATAGAAGATTAGGTCAAGTTATTTATGAAGCATTTAAAAATGGATGTAAATTTGATAGTTGGGGACAATTTTTTGATTATGATAAATGGATTAAAGCGTTTAGAACATGTGATGTTAATCCAGATTTCTATAATTTACGAATAAGAGAAGATGAAGAAATTCTTCCATGGGATTTTATTGATATTGGTGTTACTAAAAAACATTTATTAATAGAAAAGAAAAAAGCATATAAAGGCCAAACTACAGAAAATTGTATGGAGAAGTGTACCTATTGTGGTATACAGAAATATCAAGAGGGGATTTGTCTTGAGCATAATAAGAATTAAATACCAAAAAGGTGAGCAAGTTAACTTTGTGTCTCATCTTGAAACCATGAGGGTTTTCATAAGAGCACTAAGACGAACTCATTTAAAATGTCATTACTCAATGGGATTTAATCCACAAATGCACTTAGTATTTGGATTACCTTTACCAGTAGGAGTTTCTTCATTAGCAGAATATGCTGATTTATATTTTGATGAAGATTATGATATTAGGGAAGTTATTAGTTTATTACAAAAAGAAATACCACCTGGTTTTGATGTATTAGAGGGAGAATATCTGTTTAGCAAAAAAAATATTATGAGTGATATTTGTGAAGCAATTTATGAAATAACCATAGAAAGCACACTGACTTGTCAACAGATAATAGAACAAGTCCACGAATTAACAATTATTGAAATTGAAAAAACCAGGAAAAAGAAAACAAAAATTATTGATATTAAACCAATGATTATACAATTAAGTGCAAATAAAAATGTTATGACACTAACTTGCCAAGCAGGTAATTTTGGCAACTTACACCCACGTATATTTTTACAAGCAATAACACAATATATTGATAAGTCAGTTCGCGAAGTTTCTATTAAGAGAATTGCACTATTTACAAAAAGAAATGAAAAATTAGTAACTCCACTGGACAAGTTAGTTTTAGGTGAAAAAATATGAGTAAGACTTGTTATGTAACCATGCAAGAACAACATGAAATGGCAATTGAATCTGATAAATTAGTTACAGAATACTTTAAAAGTCTAGAAGAAAATTTTTCAGTCGATACTGTTATTAAAGGAAAAGTGCAATCATTAGCACCTTCTTTAAATGCAGTTTTTATTGATATAGGAGACGAAAAAACAGGTTATTTACCAGTAAAAAATAAGAAATATCGTATTGGTGATGAATTAAATGTACAGATAAAAAAAGAGAAAGCTGAAGATAAAGGAGTTGCCTTATCTTCTGTAATTTATTTAGCAGGACAATATTCTGTTGTAGGAAAAGGCAAAGGATTATGTGGTGTATCTAGTAAAATCACTGATTTAACTAGAAAAGAACAATTAAAGCAATTGGCAAATGAAAATAATAGAGATGAATATTTTATTGTAATTAGAACAAATGCTTTACAAGCTTCAGATAATGATATTAAAAATGATATTTTGCAGCTTTTTAATCAATTTGATATTATTATGGATCAATCTCACAATGTTGGCACAGGATATACTTTATACCAAGCTGATAGTAATGTATTAAAAATGTTAAAGAAATATTATGAATTTGAACATGATACATTAATTACTGATGATATTGATTTATATAATTATTATTATAATCTAACCAAAGATAAGTCGAAAATAAAGTTATATACAAAAGAATATAAACTATTTGATTTTTACAATATTACACCTCAATTAAAAACAATATCATATAAAAAAATATGGCTTAATTCTGGAGGATATTTACTTATTAGTAATACAGAAGCGATGACTGTTATTGATGTTAATTCTGGCAAAAATAATAATTCAAAAGAAGCATCTGTTACATTTTTACAAACAAATATTGAAGCAGCGATTGAAAGTGCAAGACAGATAAGATTACGAAATATTGGTGGAATTATTGTTATAGATTTTATTAACTCTGAGAATAAAGCAATTCAAAAAGCTTGTTTAAAGAACTTTAACAAAATTATGGCAAATGATAAATTACAATTAACAGTTGGTGGCTTTACAAAATTAGGACTATTTGAAGTTACAAGACAGAAAAGTGGGAGAACACAATGATCTCAAAAAATGACAAAATAATTATGACTGATTTAGCAAAACGTGTGGCATCAATAGCCAGCCATGAAAAAATGGATGTAAGAAGAAAACTTTGGTCAACACATAACTCTCTTAAGGGTGGTCGACCTCCTATATATATTAGAGATGGTCATTGGTCTAGAGAAACAGTAAAAAAGCAATTACGTTGTGAAGACGAATTTTTAAGAGGACATGAATTTTTTCTACGTAAAATGATTGCTCAAGATATTATTGATGATGATTTTGTTATAGAACCTTGGATTAATCTTATAGCCCAAAAAATATTACCAGGTATTGGTGCTTGGGGTGTTGAATACACAGGTCATGATAGTGGTTTTGAAAAAGGTGCTAAAAAATACGATATAATTGTAGAAGATTTAAGTGATTTATCTATTTTAAAAAAACCAAACCATGAAATAGATGAAAAAAAAACCAGTGAACAATTTTCAATGTTACAAGAAGCCATGAGTTATAGTATAGATATAAATGTGGATAGGACTCCATTGTGGTGGGGATTTGAAGCAGATATTTCAACAAGGCTTGGATATATTAGAGGATTAGAGCAGATTATGTGGGATATGTATGATGATCCACAAGGCTTAAAAGAACTATTAGGTTTTATGAGAGATGGTATTATTCATGCTCAAGAACAAGCTGAGAAAGCTGGTCATTTTACTTTAGGAAGTCATATTAATCAATCTATGTGTTATGTAGATGATTTAAAATGGCCAAAAGCTAATAGTGAACCTGTAACAAGAGATCAACTATGGGGATTTACAGCTGCACAAGAATTTGCACAGATATCACCTGCTATGCATGAAGAGTTCATGTTTAACTTTCAAGTACCAATAATGGAAAAATTAGGTCATGTATCTTATGGATGTTGTGAAGATTTAACTGAAAAAATTGATATGATTAAACAATTAAAAAATGTAAGACGAATTGCAATTAGCCCTTACTCAGATGTAGAGAAATGCGCAAAACAATTATCAACTGACTATATAGCCTCATGGAGACCTGACCCAGCTACAACAGTCTGCCTTGACTTTAATGAAGAAAGAATAGAAAATATACTAAGAGAAGCAGATATAGCATATAGAGAATACAACTGCTCCTATGATATATGTTTAAAAGATGTACACACAGTACAAGGAGAGTTTGACCGATTAGTAGACTTTGTTAAAATATCGAAAAAAGTATTGGAGGAATATTATGGAAATGTATTGGAATCTTGATAATCTATATAAAGGTTTTGAAAGTGAAAAACTTTTAAAGGATTTAGAAACAGTTGGTAGTGAATTCACTAAGTTAATTACTTGGTGTGAAAAAAACTTTAACAACACAGATAATTCAATTGAAAAGATAAAGTATTATCTTGAAAAATCAAATCAATTAAGTGATGATTTCGTCACCATATTTGCATATGGTCGTTTAAGCTTTTCTGTAGATACTGGAAATAAAGAAGCACTTGTATTAATTGAGAAAATGGAAAAATATTTCCCTATGATTTCAGTAATGGAAGTTAAATTTTCAAAATGGATTAGCGATATAGAAGTTGAAACTACTGATGAATATGTTAATAGTCATGCTTTTTATATTAGTGAAGCTAAAAAGAATGCTAAATATATGTTAGATGAAAAAACTGAAGAGATTTTAGCTAATCTTCGAAATACTGGATCAGGTGCTTGGTCTAAATTACAAGATATGATGGTTTCAACTTTATCAACTAAATTAGATGATAAAGATTTACCACTACCAGCTCTTAGAAATTTAGCTTATGATCCATCTCAAGAAGTACGTAAAAAAGCATTTGAAGCTGAAATAGAAACTTATAATAAAATCGAAAAATCATCAGCTGCTAGTTTAAATGCTATTAAAGGAGAAGTTATTTATACTTCAAAATTACGTGGTTATGAAACACCTCTTGAAATGACTTTAATAGATTCTAGAATGGATAAAGAAACATTAGATGCTATGATTGGTTCTATGAGAGAATATTTACCTCACTTTAGACGTTACCTTCGTAAAAAAGCATCACTATTAGGTCATGAAGGTGGTTTACCATTTTATGATTTATTTGCACCAATGGGTGAAACACATAAAACATATACATTTGATGAGGCAAGTCAGTTAATTAATAAAAACTTTTCAAAATTCTCAAAAAAATTAGGTGATTATTCTAAAAAAGCATTTGATAACAATTGGATTGATGCCAAAATGAGAGATGGAAAAGTAGGCGGAGCTTTTTGTGCTTCTATTCACGGTATAAAAGAAAGCAGAATATTAGCTAACTTTTCTGGTAGTTTTTCTGATGTTACTACTTTGGCCCACGAACTAGGACATGGATACCATGGTGAATGCTTAAAAGACGTTACTTATACAAATTCAAATTATTCCATGCCTATGGCTGAAACAGCATCAATTTTTTGTGAAAGTTATGTAGTTAATGCTATATTAGCAGAAGCTAGTGAAGAAGAAAAATTCGCAATTGTTGAACATAATTTATTAGAAGCTACTCAAGTTATTGTGGATATTTTAAGTCGTTATGAATTTGAAACAAAATTATTCGAGTTAAGAAAAACATCTTCAGTTCCTGTTGAAAAACTTAATGAAATTATGATAGAAGCTCAGATTGCAACCTATGGTGATGGATTAGATAACACTGTACTTCACCCATACATGTGGGCTTGTAAACCTCATTATTATAGTGCTGGGAATAACTTCTATAATTTCCCATATGCTTTTGGATTATTATTTGCAAAAGGATTATATGCACAATACTTAATTGAAGGAGATTCATTCATTCCAAAATATGATAAGTTATTAGTTGAAACAGGGAAAAATGATGTGAAAGGTGTTTTAGCTAGTGTAGGAATAGATTCATCTGATAAAACATTTTGGAGGAATTCATTAGAATTAATTAAAAGAGATGTTGATTATTTCGTCAACGCAAAATAGGGGAGAAGATGAAACTTGTTATTTTAGCAGGTGGTATGGGACAACGTCTTAGTAGGAGAACAGTCGATGTCCCAAAACCCATGATTCAAATTGGAACACAACCAATTATTTGGCATATTATGAAATACTATGCTTCATTTGGTATAAATGAATTTATTGTTTGTCTTGGATATAAAGGGGATATTATAAGAAACTATTTTGCTAATTATAAATTACTTAATAGTGATTGTACTATTGATTACAGTAAAAATGAGTTAAAGTTTCACCATAATTTTTCTGAACAAAATTGGAAAGTCACATTAGTTAATACAGGTATAAATTCATTAAAAGGAAGTAGAATAAAACAAATTGAGAAATATCTTGATGATGATACAAATTTACTTACTTATTCAGATGGATTAAGTGATATAAATATTAGTGAATTAATTAGTTATCATAAAAAAATGAATAAGATTGTCACAATTTCATCTGTCAAACCTCCAAGTAGATTTGGAGAAATAACTGAAAAAGATGGTTTGATACAATCATTTAATGAAAAAAGTAAAAACTTAGATAGATTAATTAATGGTGGATTTATGGTGTTTGATAAAAAATTGCTTAGTTATCTTACAAAAGATGAACAATGCGATTTTGAAAGTGATATTTTAAAAACACTTGCAACAAATAATCAAATAGCTTCATATAAACATTTAGGGAACTGGATGTGTATGGATAATGAAGCTGATGCAATGCAATTAAATAATTTATATCAAAGTGGTAAAGCCTTCTGGAAAAAGTGGTGACAATGAATATACTAGTAACAGGCAATTTAGGATATGTTGGTGAAGTTCTAGTAAATAAACTTTGTGAAGAAGATTTTGTCAGTAAAATTATCGGATTTGATAATGGATATTATAGGGATAAAATATTTAGTAAAACACAAAAAAAATGTAATAAGTTTGTACAAATCTTTGGTGATATTAGAAAATTCCCATATGAAATTTTAAAAAATGTTGATTGTATAATTTCACTAGCTGCAGTTTCTAATGATCCAATTGGTGAGAAGTTTAAAAGAGCAACAAGTGAAATAAATTATGATGCTAATGTGAAATTAGCAAAAGCTGCTAAAAAATATAATGTTAAAAAGTTTGTATTTGCATCTAGTTGTAGTGTATATGGAGATTCTAACGGGGAAACAGTAAATGAAGAAAGTAATTGTAATCCATTAACTGAATATGCAAAATCTAAAAGAAATTTTGAAATTGAATTAGAGAAAAAAACAGATTTAAACTTTAATGCAGTTTGTTTACGATTTGCAACTGCTTGTGGTTATTCTGATAGATTACGACTTGATCTTGTAGTAAATGATTTTATATATAATGCAATAAAATATAAAAAAATAGATGTGTTAAGCAATGGAAAGCCTAACAGACCAATTATTAATGTTAATGATATGGCAAGGGCATTTATCTGGGCAGTAAAAGAAAATTTTAGCAACTTTAAAATTATTAACGTTGGAAGTAATAATATGAATTTTTCAATTGCTAATTTAGCTTATGAAGTTGGCAAAGAATTTAATAATATTGATATATCAATTAATAAAGATGCTGTTAGTGATAATCGATCATACTTAGTTGATTTTTCACTTTATAAAAGTTTAGCAAAAAATCATTTACCACAATATACAATTGCAGATACAGTAAGAGAATTTGTAAAAAATTCTAGTGAAGAGAAAATGAGAAAAAATAATTTTAATAAAGATGATTATATAAGACTTAAAAGCCTTGAAAAGTTAATTAAAAATAAGGTTATAAATAAAAACCTAGAATGGATAAATGATGATGAAGCCTGATCTATTTATTGTTGGAGCAGGAAAGAGTGGTACTACTTCACTATATAAGTATTTAAATCAACATCCAGATATTTATTTTCCTGATGAACATAAAATGAGTAAAATAAATAAACCATTAAGTAAAAAAAACTGTAAAGAACCAAAATAAATGATAGAAATGTTATATTACCAATAAAAAAATAAACTTATGATTACTTAAATCAATATTTTATTAATGATATAAAAAAATTAAAAGAACTATTATTAATTGATTTGGATATTTGGACTTTATAAGTTTTCCTAATTATATTATAATATTTTTAATACATAACAAGGGATTTTATGGTGGACATGGACGTTTTAAAAATATTAAAAGAATTATTTCCTATTAATAGAAGTATTACAGGTGATGGCTTAAGAGAGTCATTTGCTATTATGAAAAAATATGTTCCATTATCTATTATTGAATATAAATCAAAAATGTTATGTTTTGACTGGGAGATTCCATTGGAATGGAATGTTAACAAAGCATATATCCACGATTCTAAAGGTAACAAAATTGTTGATTTTGCAGATAATAATCTACACTTAATGGGTTATTCAGTAAAATTTGATGGATACATGAACTTAACTCAACTTAAAAAACATCTTTATACAATAAAAGAACAACCAAATGCAATACCATTTGTAACATCATATTATGAAAAAAAATGGGGATTTTGTATTGAATATAATAAATATTTGAAGTTAGAAGAAGATCAATATTATGTATTGATTGATTCAACCCATAAAGAAGGTAGTCTAACATTAGCTCAAGGGCACATTAGAGGACAAAGTGAGAAAGAAATTTTACTTCATTCATATGTTGGTCATCCATCAATGGCAAATGATCAATTAAGTGGACCATTATCATTACTCCTTGTATATGAGTATTTATTAAAACACAGAGATGACTTACGATATAGCTATAGAATTTTATTAACACCTGAAACAATTGGTACTATTTCATATATATATAATAATATTGATTCATTAAAGAAAAATGTTATTGCTGGATATGTTTTATGTTTTACAGGTGATCAAAGTGAAATAAAATATAAACAATGCAAAAAAATAGATTCTCTTTCTAATAAAGCAATTACTAATATTATGAATATTGAGAATAATGAAAATATATATCCTTATTCTCCAATTGGATGTGATGAGAGACATTTTAATTGTCATGGTATTGATTTGCCAATTGGTTGTATTATGCGTTCAGGCCCTGAAAATTATGATGAATATCATACATCACTAGATAATATAGAATTTGTTGATGTAGAAAAAATTAGCGAAGTATCAAAAATTGTTATTGAGGCAATTAAAAATATTGAAATAAATGATGTGATTACTCCAAAGCATACTATGTGTGAGCCAAAATTAGATAAATTAGGTCTTTATCCTAAAACTGCAGGAAAACTTGCTAATAAAGAAAAAGCTTTTGAAGTGTTAAATGTATGGGGCTTTTGTGATGGGCAAAAAGATATTATTGATATTTCAAATTTAATAAATAAAAAAGCTTATACATTAAAAAATACAATTGAGATAAGTTTAAATAACAATCTAATAAGTATTGGAGATAACAATGCTTGAATATAATGAATTTAAAAATTGTGATTTTTTTAAAGATCAAAATAACTTTTCACAATATAAACATGTTCCTTCAAAGCATATAAGTGGAAAAGAAGATAAAATTCCACTTATATCAATAACCATACCTACATATAAACGAGCAAGTCTTTTAAAAGATGCCATATTAAGTTGTCTTAATCAGAAAAACTTTACAGATTTTAATATTGTAATAGCTGATAATGACCCAACTAAAGATAATGAAACAGAAATACTTATAAATGAATTCAATAACGAAAAAATCGTATATTATAAAAATCAAGAAAATATTGGACCATTAGCTAATTTTAATAGATGCATTGAACTTTCAAAAGCTGAGTATGTAATAATGTTTCATACTGATGACTTATTATATGATGATTTTTTAGAAAAAATAACAAAAGTAATTGAACTAAATAGAGATGTTGATGTTATAGCTCCAAGGAAAGACTTGATTTATAACAATCATTGCGTAAAAGCTAAAGGGTATTTTTCAATATTGAATTTTATTAGTAAAATAAAAAACATTGATAACATCCTTATAAAACTAAATATGAGAGATTTTATTTTATTCTATCCAATGATAGGACCATCTGGTGTTGTTTATAAAAGAGATTCATTTATGAGTTCAGGTGGATTTAATCATCAATATTATCCAATTGGTGATTATATATTACATGTAAAAATGGTAAGCGATTATAAAGTAATGTTATCAAATATTAATTCTTGTCAATATATCTTTAATGACAACATATCACTAGAAAGTGGAATGCGTACTATTTACGCTATTCAATATTATTATTTATCAAATTATATTAATAAAAACTATCTAGGTAATAAATTATGGGTAAAAACATATTATAAAGGAAGTATCTATCATAAATTAAATAGACATAGTAATAAGAAATATCATATTAATCTTGATAAAGAAAGCATTTTAAATGAAATGGATGCAACAGTTAATATATTTGATTAATTATTTTTTATTCTAGTATGGATTTATTCTTCATTTGCTTTTTTGTTTAGAATTAGAAAAAGGAAAAACAAATGAGCGAATGTAAGAACTGTAAAAGTAAACATCTCAAGAGTGTAATTAATTTTGGTAAGATGCCTTTAGCAAATGATTTCATTAAATCTGAAAATGTTAGAAAATATAATTTAGAAATTATGTTTTGTGAAGAATGTTATTTAGTTCAAGTTAAAGAATATATTAATCATAAAATAATATTTAATGATAATTATAAGTACTTTAGTTCATATTCGAAAACAATAATTGAAAATGGAAAAGAATATTTTAAAAAAATTACAAATAAATTACAATTAAATAAAGATGCTTCTATTATTGAAGTAGCAAGTAATGATGGATATTTATTATCAATATTTAAGGAGAATGGATATAATAATTTACTTGGCATTGAACCTACTAAAAGTACAGCATATAGTGCGATTAAAAAGGGGATTAATACAAAAGTCGAATTCTTTACATATAACTTTGCAAAGAATATTCAAAAAGCAGATTTATTAATAGCAAATAATGTTATAACTCATGTTCCAGATATTAATGACTTTATTGCTGCAATTGATTACTCACTAAATGATGAAGGTATTGCCACAATAGAATTTCAACACTTGTACCAACTAATTAAGAATAAATATTTTGAATTGTTTTATCATGAGCATTTTACATATTTATCATTATTAACTGCAAAAAGTATTTTTAATAATCATGGTTTAGAAATATTTGATGTTGAAGAATTACAAAGCCAAGGTGGATCACTAAGACTATATATTAAGAAAAGTAGTAATAAATTTTATCCTATATCTAATAATGTGGAAAAAATAACAAAAAAAGAATTAGATTTTAAGCTTAATCAATTTAAAACTTATAGTGATTTAAATAAATATGCAGAGCAAATAAAAGATAATATAAAAAAACATATTAAAGATAAAAAAGTATCAGGGAAGAAAGTGATTTGTTATGGAGCACCTGCAAAAGGTACAATTTTATTAAATTATCTAAATTTTTCAAAAAGTGATATTGAGTATACAGTTGATAAAAATAGTAATAAACAAAATCTATTGATCCCTGGTACTAATATACCTATTTATTCAGTAGATATTATAAAAAAAGATAAACCTGATTGTATTTTTATTTTACCATGGAATATTAAAGAAGAAATTATGGAAGAACATAAATATATCAAAGAATGGGGCGGGCAATTCATCTCTTATAGATAGAACATAATATTTATAAATATAGCATAATTTTTATATATTTATTTATGTTGTGGGCGTATGCTCATATAAGCGGGAAAAAGGAGTATATTTAGATGAAAACTTTTCAAGTAGCAGATAACACAGTAATACCTTTAATGGGTGTTAACGGAATACATTTTAGCAATTCAAACCTAAAAGAACATTTATTTAATGCTGATATTCAATTTGAAACAATTAACAAGATGGTTGATACATTTAAACCAGATGGTATGTTTGCATTTATGGATTTAACAGTAGAAGCAGAAGCTCTAGGTATGAAAATAAAATATGAAGATAATGAAAATCCATCTGTTATTGAACATTCAGTTAAAAATATAGATGATTTAGAAAAACTAAAAAGTGAATATAAAGGCACAACTAAAAGAATGAAAGTTTTCATTGATGTTATAAAGAAAATGAGTGATAACTTATCTATTATAAAAGGTGCTCATGTAATTGGCCCATTTACACTCGCAGGGGAGCTCTTAGGTGTAAGTGAGTTAACAATGAACACAATCTTAGATCCAAGCATTGTTCATGCATGTTTAGATTTTACTGTAGAAGTAATAACAGACTATATTAAAGAATTATTTGATGCAGGTGCGGATGTTATAAGTGTATTAGAACCTACTGCTATGATGATATCACCTACTCAGTATGAAGAGTTTTCATTAGCACCATTTAAAAAAATACTAAATAATA